>JBEDFW010000156.1:0-4493 GCA_041174985.1 Actinomycetota bacterium
GTTCGGTCATCCGAGCCGATTGGTTGATCGCCGCCGACGGGATGTGGAGTCCGATCCGTAAACGCCTGGGCATGACTCCCACGTCGTACCTCGGCGAGTGGCACGCCTTCCGTCAATACGCGCGCAACGTGACCGGACCGGCTGCATCACGTCTCTACGTCTGGTTCGACCGCGACCTGCTCCCGGGTTACGCGTGGAGCTTCCCCCTCCCTGGGGGTCGCGTGAACATCGGTTTCGGAATCCTGCGAGACGGGGAACGTCGCGTGCAGGACATGAAACAGACGTGGAGCGACCTTCTCACCCGTTCGCACGTCGTCGACGCACTCGGACCGAACGTCGAGTTCGAGGATCGCCACACAGCGTGGCCGATTCCGGCGCGTATCGATCGCGCCGTGACCGGAGTCGGTCGAACACTCGTCGTGGGCGACGCGGCGATGGCCACCGACACGTTGACCGGCGAAGGCATCGGACAGGCCTTGCTGACGGGAGCCGAGGCCGCGCGGGTGATCGCCGCTGGTGGGGATCCGGATGCCGTGCGTCGTGAATATCGCCGCCGGATCGACGAACATCTCCTCGCCGACCACCGAATGTCCGAGCGCCTCTCTCGCGTCCTCGCCCACGAACGAGGTGCACGCGGCGCCATCGCCGTCCTCGATCACGCCGGGAACTGGGGACGTCGTAATTTCGCTCGCTGGATGTTCGAGGACGAACCCCGTGCCGTCGCTCTGACCCCCCGCCGCTGGCACCGACGTCTCTTCCGACGGACCGGTACGTTTCGGGTTCCGGTCGGCGAAGTACCGTTCGGTGCATGAAGACCCGCCTGACCGAACTGCTCGACATCGAACACCCGGTGATGCTCGCCGGAATGGGGGGCGTGTCGTACTCCGATCTCGTCGCCGCAGTGAGCGAGGCCGGCGGTATCGGAACTTTCGGCGCCGCTCCCATGCGTCCGGGTCAGCTCGACCAGGAGATCGCCCGCGTCCACACGCTCACCTCCAAGCCGTTCGGTGTCGATCTGCTCACGGCGATTCCCGGTCAACTCGAACGCGACGTCGACAGCGTGATCCGCGGCAAGGCGCGCATCTTCGTGGCCGGACTCGGCGTACCGCGTGAGATCGTCGACGTCCTGCACGCCAACAACGTTCTCGTCGGCTCGATGTGCGGCAAGGTCAGACACGCCGTGGCCGCGGTGGCAAGTGGATGCGACTTCGTGGTCGCGCAGGGCACCGAAGGTGGCGGACACACCGGAACCGTGGCCACGATGGCGCTCGTTCCTCAGGTGGTCGATGCGGTGGGCGATCGTGTCCCCGTTGTTGCCGCCGGTGGTCTCTTCGACGGACGCGGACTCGCGGCATCGATCGCTCTCGGCGCCGATGGCGTGTGGATGGGGACTCGATTCATCGCCACTCCCGAGGCTCACGCCCCTCACGCCTACAAGGACACTCTCGTGCGAATCGCCGAGGACGACACCGTGATCTCGCGTGCCTACACCGGCAAGACCTGTCGCGTGGTGCGCACCGACTGGACCGAACACTTCGAGAAGCACCCCGAGGAACTGAAGAAGTTTCCCGAACAAGCTTTCGCCTCCGCACAGGCCGGGGCCAATCACATGGGCTATCCACCCGACACCGACGTCGACGTCAACAAGGAATTCATGCCGTGTGGTCAGGGCGTTGGCGCGATCAAGGAATTGACACCCGCCGGCGACATCGTGCGCCAGATCGTGGCCGAGGCCGAGCGCGTCATCGACGCCATGAACGGAGTGCGTCGGTGACCACGATCGACTCGAACGACACCGCGACCGCCGATTACGTCGAGCGGGCGTGGAACGAGGAGATCCTGCCCGAGCTGTTCGAGTACATCGCGATCCCCAACGTGTCGAAGGCGTACGAACCCGATTGGGAACGGCTGGGTCACATGGAACGTGCGGTCGAACACGTTCGCTCGTGGTGTGCTTCTCGCGACATCGCGGGCCTACGAGTCGACGTCGAGCGCGTACCTGGACTCACACCACTCATCGTCATGGAGATTCCGCCGTTCGGCGACGGATCGCGACACGGCTCCGACGACACGGTGGTGCTGTACGGCCATCTCGACAAACAGCCCGAGATGGAAGGATGGCGCGACGACCTCGGCCCGTGGACCCCGGTCATGGACGGCGACCGGCTGTACGGACGGGGCGGAGCGGACGACGGCTACTCGGCCTATGCCTCGCTGGTGGCGATCGAAGCGGCACAGCGCGCCGGTTGGTCGCACGCTCGCTTGGTGGTCCTCATCGAGGCGAGCGAAGAGAGCGGGAGTCCCGACCTCCCGGCCCATCTCGAACGGCTGGCCGGCCGAATCGGTTCACCGAGTCTCGTGATCTGCCTCGACTCCGGATGTCTCGACGACAGCCGCTTGTGGGTGACTACGTCGTTGCGCGGTCTCGTGTCGGGAACCCTCCGCGTCGACGTGCTGACCGAGGGCGTGCACAGTGGTGAAGCGAGTGGGATCGTTCCGAGTTCGTTTCGCGTGATCCGATCGCTCCTCGACCGCATCGAAGACGCTGCGACCGGACGCGTTCTCGTCGACGACATGCACGTGGAGATTCCCGCCGATCGCCGACGCGAGGCCGAGGAGACGAGTCGGGAGTTCCCCGAACCGCTCGCCAGTCACTATCCCTTCGTGGACGGCATGCGTCCGGCCGTCGACGATCCGGTCGAACAGATCCTGGCCCACACGTGGCGACCCACGCTGTCCTACGTCGGTGTCGACGGGGTCCCTTCCGTCGCCCGCGGCGGCAACGTGCTGCGCCCCTACACGGCGCTCTCGCTCTCGTTCCGCCTGCCCCCGACGTGCGATCACGATCGCGCCCTCTCCGCCGTCGTGCACGCTCTCGAGACCGATCCGCCCTACGGGGCCAGAGTCACCTTCGCCGGCGTGCAAGGCGCTCCGGGTTGGAACGCTCCGACGTTCGAGCCGTGGCTGGCCGACGCGCTCGAGCGTGCGTCGACCGCGGCGTTCGGACGTTCGTGGCGAGCCTTCGGAGAAGGTGGAACGATCCCATTCATGGGAATGCTCGGCGAGAAGTTCCCGGCCGCGCAGTTCGTGATCACCGGCGTGCTCGGACCCGGATCGAACGCGCACGGCCCGAACGAGTTCTTGCACGTGCCCACCGGCAAGCGAGTCACCACCGCGATGGCGCACATCTTGCGCGATCACGCACTGCGCTGACCCGAGCACGTAGCGTTCGTCTGCCATGTGGTCGATGCTGCGCACCAACGCCGATCTGCGGCGCATGTTCGTCGCCCAAGTCGTGTCGTATCTCGGCGACTGGTTCAGTTTCGTCGCCCTGCTCGGTTTGGTGAAGGACCTCACCGACAGCAATTTCCTCGTGTCGATGGTCATGGTGTCGTTCTCTCTCCCGTCGTTCGTTGCATCTCCCTTCGCCGGCCCCATCGCCGACCGTTTCGATCGTCGCCGAATCCTCGTGATCGTGAGCGCGATTCAGGCCGTCGCCGCACTCGGCCTTTTGACCGTCGGCGCCGACACGGTGTGGTTGGCCTTCGTGCTCCAGAGTTCGATCTCGGCTCTCGCTGCCGTCGTCGGACCGGCCAGCCAAGCCGCGGTTCCCAACCTCGCTCGTGACTCCGACGAACTCAACCGGGCCAATGCTCTTCTCGGTTCCACGTGGGGAATCATGTTGGCCATCGGTGCCGCCGTCGGCGGTTTCTTCGCAGCCCTGTTCGGTCGCGATGCGTCCTTCGTCGCCAATGCGGTCTCGTTCGCCGTTTCGGCATGGGTCTTCTCGCGCATCCGGACGCCACTGCAGGCCCCCCGTCAACCCTCGAATCGACGCATCCGTCCGCTCGCCGACATGGGTGAGGCCCTGACGCACGCACGACGCGATCCGGTCCTCCTCGCTCTCATGTTGTCGAAGACGACGTTCGCCATCGGTAGCGGTGTGGTGTCGCAGCTCGCCGTGTTGGCCAGTGACGTCTTCGGGGGCGGTGACGCGTCACGCGGAGTGCTCATCGGTGCTCGAGGTCTCGGTGCCGGAATCGGACCAGCGGTCGCTCTGCGCTACACGGGTCACGACCTCTCACGGGTGCTGCGCGTCTGTGGCTTCTCGAGCCTCACGTTCAGCATCTGTTATCTGGTCGGAGTCTGGATGCCGGCGTTCTTCCTGGCCGCACTCTTCATCACCCTCGCCCATCTCGGTGGTGGAGCGCAATGGACCCTCAGTTCGTTCGGCTTGCAGCTCCGCTCCCCCGACGAGATGCGGGGACGAATTCTCGCCGGGGACTTCGCTCTCGTCACTCTCACCATGTCGGCAACCAGTGCCTTGGCCGGAGTGTTGAGCGATGCCCTCGGCGTTCGCGAGGCCATCACCATTTTCGCCGCCGCCGCGGCAGTGGCGAGTGCCGTCTACATCAGCGCGACGCGGCGTCTGCGCACGCTGCTGCAGCGTCCGTCAGAGCCTGGGCCCGTCGATCGTTCGCCAGATTCTCGGC
>JBEDFW010000157.1:0-3904 GCA_041174985.1 Actinomycetota bacterium
CCATGGACGCGTTGCGTTGCCCGCCGAACGATGCCGACGTCGCCACTCTCTCGGGTGGCGAGCGTCGACGAGTCGCGCTGTGCCGACTTCTCCTCAGCCGTCCCGATCTGCTGCTGCTCGACGAACCCACCAACCACCTCGACGCCGAGAGCGTGCACTGGCTCGAGCGGTTCTTGCAGGAGTACCACGGCACCGTCGTCGCCATCACGCACGATCGCTATTTCCTCGACAACGTGGCCAAGTGGATCCTCGAACTCGATCGCGGTCGCGGCATCCCCTTCGAAGGCAACTATTCGAGTTGGCTCGACCAGAAACGAGATCGCCTCGAGAAGGAAGAGAAGAGCAACGAGAATCGTCGGCGGACCCTCGAACGCGAACTCGAGTGGGTCCGCATGTCACCCAAGGCTCGTCAGGCCAAGGGCAAGGCCCGTCTCAGCGCCTACGAGAAACTCCGGGCCGAGGCCGAAGCCGCCGATCGCGGTCCGTCGAAACTCGAGATCGCGATTCCGGCCGGTCAACGCCTCGGCGACACGGTGATCGAAGTCGAGGGATTGAGCAAGGGTTTCGGCGATCGACTCCTGATCGAGAATCTCTCGTTCTCCTTGCCCCCGGCGGGCATCGTCGGCATCGTCGGGCCCAACGGCGCCGGCAAGACGACGTTGTTCAGGATGCTCACCGGTCAAGAACCACCTGACGCCGGCTCGATCAAGGTCGGCGACACCGTGCAGCTGTCGTACGTCGATCAGAGCCGGGACTCTCTCGACGCCGACAAGACCGTCTACGAAGAGATCACCGACGGTGTCGAGCACATGAAGATCGGCAACCGCGAGATCAACGGCCGGGCCTACGTGGCGAGTTTCAACTTCAAGGGAAGCGATCAGCAGAAGCGAGTGGGCGATCTCTCCGGTGGAGAGCGCAATCGTGTGCACCTCGCGAAGTTGCTGAAGAGTGGCGGCAACGTGCTGCTCCTCGACGAACCGACCAACGACCTCGACGTCGACACTCTGCGCGCGCTCGAGGATTCCCTCGAGGCGTTTCCGGGCTGCGCCGTCGTCATCAGCCACGACCGCTGGTTCCTCGACCGCATCGCGACTCACGTGCTCGCCTTCGAAGGCGACAGTCAGGTCCGTTGGTTCGAGGGGAACTTCAGCGAGTACGAGGCCTGGCGCAAGAAGGAGATCGGCGCGGCGGCCGATCAACCCCACCGCATCAAGTACAAGCCCCTCGCCCGCTGACCGATGAGAACCGCCCTCGTCTCCGGCATTCGTCTCACCTCGGGGCTGATCTTCGTCGCGTCGATCGCCGGGCTGATCGTGACGTCGATCAACGGAAACAACGAAGGTTGGGTGCTCACCATCGGCATGGTGAGTGCGATCACTGCCATCGTCCTCATCGTCACGTCGGCCGTGGCCTCGACTCGCCGCAATCCGGCGTTCGTCGATGCCGACGCCGAAGTCGTCGAGCGGCGAGTTCGCGAACTGGTGGATGCGGGTGCCGACGAGGCCGCAGTGCGGGATCTGGTCAGGCTGACGCTGAAACTGGGTCGCGACTCGTGAGTACCGCAGCCGTCGAGACCGATCAGCAACTGGCCACCCGCGTGGCCACCGAAGCCGGGAGCATGCTCCTCGAGCTGCGCGCCGAGCTCGACTCCGTCGGCACCTACTACTGGGACATGAAGGACGAAGGTGACGTCGCCGGACATCGTTTCCTTCTCGAAGCGCTGCGGGCGGCCCGACCTGACGACATCGTTTTGTCCGAAGAGGCAGCCGACGATCGTCGCCGACTGACATCGGATCGAGTCTGGATCATCGATCCCATCGACGGAACGAGCGAGTTCGCCGAGCCGCCGCGTTGGGACTGGGCCGTGCACGTGGCCCTCTGGGAGCGAGGTGAGCTCACGGCGGCCGCAGTGGCGATGCCCTCGCTGCAGAAGACCTTCAGCGCCGATCCGCCCGAACCGCTGCCGCCTTACGAACGCGAACAACCGATCCTCGTCACCTCGCGCAATCGAAACACGTACGCCGCCGTCGCCGTCGGTCGCGCGCTCGACTGTCTCGTCGCCCGTCTCGGTTCGGCGGGAGCCAAGACCATGGCCGTCGTTCTCGGTGAGGCCGACGTGTACGTGCACGACGGCGGGATGTACCAGTGGGACACCGCCGCACCGGCAGCGGTGGCCCTGGCCGCCGGGCTTCACGTCAGTCGAATCGACGGTTCCCCGGTTCGTTACAACCAGCCCGACCTGTGGCTTCCCGACTTCCTCGTGTGTCGACGTGAACTCGCCGACGCCGCCTTACGCGCCCTCGGCGCGCCGTGAACGCTCCGGATTCGATCAGGGCAAGCTGACGACGGTCACCGTCGCCGTGGCACCGTCGACCGTGACGACCGCGCCATCGGGAATGCGTTCGGTCGCGTCGGTCACGCTCACCACGCACGGGATCCCGAGTTCGCGACTCACGATCACCGCGTGACTCACGAGAGCACCGACGTTCACGATGACTGCACCAGCGGGAACGAACAATGGCGTCCAAGCCGGGTCGGTGATCGGCGCGATCAGCACCTCGCCCGGCTCGAGCGCGAAGGGGTCGGCCGGATCGAGGATCACGCGGGCACGACCGGTGTACGAACCCGGCGCACCCGACATTCCGGTCAGGACGTCACCGGCACGAACCTGCTCGGCCGTACTCGACCCCTTGCGCGGCCATTGCGACAGCGGAGGAACCTTTCCGTTCAGGATGAACGGCGGTTCGAGATCGAAGAGTTCGAGATATTGCCGTTCGCGCTGCGCAAGACGGGCACGGAACTCATCAGGAGAATTGGCGAACGCCGACAACTCGTCGGCGAGAAGCATGCACACCTGCGAGTTGGTGTATCCGGTCCGAGCCGCCAACGCGTACGCCGCCACACGGACCTCGTGCAGCACCTTGATGATGTTGGTCTTGGCTCGTTCGCGCCCGGCTAGGTGAAGATGGGCCGAACGCAATCCCATCTCGAACTGGGCGAGCACCTCGGGCTGCGACGCGAGGGCGGCGCGAACCCGCGCCTCGGCCTCGCGCCGCGTGACTGCGTTTCGCTCGTTGCGGATCATCGGGCTCTCGGAGTCGGGGGCGGCCCGCATCGCGTCGATGAGCGCCTCGGCGAGGGCGGGTTTGGTCTCCCAAGTGTCGGACCGAATGTCCCATTCGTTCGGACCCCGACTTCCGAACTCGCGCACGAAGGCCGCCAGTCCGGTTCGATACTCCGCCGACGACTTGTCGAGGCGCGAGAGTTCCCACATCGCTGCGCTGGGAGCAGCCGAATCGACGTCGCCGATACTCGTGATGAGTGTCAGAACGAGTCCCGGGTCGCCCAGAGCCGCAGCGATCGCGCCGAGCGCTCCCGGACCGATCGAGGTGGCCGCCGTCATCAACAGGTGATGTTCGAAGAGACGTCGGAGCAACGGAGTGAACGACGTCATGCGCGCGACGAGCGCTGTTTCGTCGAGGTCGGCGAGATTCGGCCGCGAGGCGCGAGCGGCGTTGGAGAGATCTCGGTCCTCCCGCAGTATCGGTAGGTCGTCGGCGGTCATGACACCGCCCATCCAGGCGCCCAACTTGGCCGTGTTGGTCTCGCTCTCGTGCCATGGTTCGGCGACGTACGGCGGCACGTCGGGATGAGCGCCGAAGTAAGTGGCGTCGATCATCTCCGGACCGAGTCCCGGACCGCGAACTCCGAAGAGTCGGGCCATCGACGCGTTGATGTAGAGGTAGCCGCCGAAGTTTCCGACCACTTCGGGACGTCGCGTGTCGATTTCGTGTTCCTCGCAGGTTCCGGCCGAGATCTGCGAATCCCGCCAGCCCATGAGAACGCCGGGCTCCCAGGCGACGGTCCAGCACAGCGGACTGCACGGATCGGGCAGAACTTCACC
>JBEDFW010000158.1:0-3832 GCA_041174985.1 Actinomycetota bacterium
TCGTACCTTCGGGGAGGTGGTGGTCTTCGGACCCGACGACGCCGAACGAGTCGTTCCCGAACTCGACCGACTCGGTCCCGATCCGATCGCCGATGGACTGAGTCTCCACGACGTGCGGCGACGGCTGGCGACGACTCGACGCGGAGTGAAAGCACTGTTGCTCGATCAGACCGTGATCGCGGGTATCGGGAACATCTACGGCGACGAGATCCTCCATCGCGCCGGAATCAATCCTCTGCGACCGGCCAATCGGATCGGGCGCGGACCGGCCGAGCGACTGCATCGGGCCATCGACGAGGTGCTGCGGGACGCGGTGGCCGCCGGAGGATCCACGCTTCGCGACGCGCAGTACGTCGATCTGCTCGGGCAGTCGGGCTCGTTCCAGGAGAGTCACCGGGTCTACGGCCGGGCCGGACAGACCTGCCTCACCTGTGAACGGGGGAGAGTCCGATCGGCCACGGTGGCCGGTCGAACCACGCACTGGTGTGGTGTGTGCCAGCGTTAGCGCCCGACGTGGGGTTCACCCCTGTTGCGCAGGGCCGATGCACTAGGGTCGGATCGCCGTGTTCCTGAAGACGCTCACCCTGAAGGGCTTCAAGTCCTTTGCCGACACCACTGTCATGGACCTCGAGCCCGGGGTCACGGTGGTGGTCGGGCCGAACGGTTCGGGCAAGTCCAACGTCGTCGACGCCATCGCGTGGGTTCTCGGCGCGCAGGCGCCCAGTTCGGTGCGAAGTCAGAAGATGGACGATGTCATCTTCGCCGGCACGGCCAAGCGACCGGCCCTCGGTCGGGCCGAGGTGACGCTCACCCTCGACAACTCGAGCGGAGTGTTGCCCCTCGAGTTCAACGAAGTGAGCATCAGTCGCACCCTGTTCCGCACTGGTGAGAGCGAATACGCGATCAATGGTGTGCCGTGTCGACTGCTCGACGTCCAAGAACTCTTGTCCGACGCCGGCGTGGGACGCCAGCAGCACGTGATCGTGAGTCAGGGGCAGATCGATGCGGTGTTGAACGCTCGCCCCGAAGATCGTCGTTCGATCATCGAAGAGGCCGCCGGAGTCCTGAAGTTCCGCAAACGCAAGGAGAAGTCCGAACGTCGGCTCGAAGCCACCGAAGCCAGCCTTCTGCGCGTCCAGGATCTACTGCGCGAGGTTCGACGTCAGCTTCGACCTCTCGAGAGACAGGCCGAAGCGGCCCGTCGTCACGGTGACCTCGTCACCGAACTTCAGGCTCTGCAGATCTTCCTCTCCGGCCGTGAAATCGCCGGCTATCGCAAACGCCTCGAAACCTTGGCGCTCGAGCGAACCACCGCCACGCGACGTGAGTCCGAGCTCCGACAGAAGTTGGCCGAACTCGACACGTCGGTGTTGGCGACCGAGGCCGAACTCACCGCGCGTGGCGACAGTGGCCTGAGCGACGAACTGGTACGGGTCGAGCAGCTCCGCGAGCGCGCCCGTGGAATCTCGATGCTGATCACCGAACGTCGCCGTTCCTACGAACGCGATCGTGGTCAGTTGATGGATTCCGGTGTGATCGCCACTCTCGAAGCCGACGCGTCGAATCTCCGCGCCGAACTCGATGACGTGCAAGCCGGCATCGGTCGCCTCGAGCCCGAGGGTCTCGAGTTGGCCAATGACGAGGCGGCGTTCGAAGGTGAACGCGCCGCTGCGGCCACCTTGTTCGACGCCATCGCCTCGTCGGCCTCGGCCGCCACGGCTGCTGCCGAAGTGCGCGGAGAATTGCGCACGTTGCGCGCCGCTCTCGAGTCGACCGAGGTCGAACATCGCCGACTCGTCACTCGTCGAGAGGCGCTGGCCGATCGCGACGGTCGACTGTCGAGCGAGGTCGAGCATCTGCGCGGCGAACTCGAACGAACACAAGGTGCCGAAGAGCCGCTCGTCGCCGAGGTCTCCGATGCCGAGAGTCGCCGAATCGCCGCCGAGGTCGCGCACGAAGCCGCCGTGGCGGCGCGAACCGAAGCGGCCGCCGAGCTTTCACGTTGGCAGGCACGTGCCGAAGCGTTGCAACTGGCGCTCGACAGCGCTCGCGCCCGCGCTGGGGCCGAGAAGTTGCGGGACGTCGCCGGCGTGGTCGGCACCCTGCTCGATCTCGTCACCATCGACGACGGCTGGGAAGCAGCGGTCGAAGCTGCTCTCGGTGAGGCACTCACGGCCGTCGTCGTCGACGATGCATCGGCCGCCCGTCGGGCATTGTCCCACCTGCGTGACTCGAGCACGTCGGGTGCCGTGATCGCCCTCGGAGCTACTGGTTCCGGGCAACCGGCGGTCGGTGGGGCCGATGCGGTGCGTGCGCACGTGCGGTCGGGTCGAGCCGACGTCTCGTCGCTGCTCGACGTTCTGCTCACCCGCGCGATCCGTGTGAAGGACTGGCAGGGTGCGGTCGATGCAGTGATCGCCGATCCGACGCTCGTCGCGGTGACTGCTGCTGGTGATCGTTTCGCTGCTGGTGGATGGCGAATCGGCGTCGCCGGAGGCGGTGCCACGGCGTCGGCTCTCGACGAAGCCACTGGCCGTGAGGTCGCGGCGCGCGACGAACTGGCGCGACGTGAAGCCGATGTTGCCTCGACGGCGGGTGAACTGCAGGTGGCGCGCTCGCGCGAGGCCGAAGTTCAGAAGCGACTCGACGCCAACGACTCCACGTTCACGGCGGCAACCGAAGCATTGGCGCGGGTGCAGGGTGAGCGTCGAGAGATCACGGCCGAGACCGAGAGTCTCGACGTGGCACGCCGCGAGATCGACGAACGACTCACCGAACAGCGCAACCGAGTCTCCGAGCTCGAGCGCCTGCTTCCGTCGCTCGAACGCGATGAAGCCGCCGAAGTGGAAGCAGCCCGAGTGCGTGGTGAGGCCCGAGCCTCGCTCGAGGCCAAAGCCGCTCTTCTCGGCGGTCGACGCCGAGATCTGGCCGTGCGCTCAGCCGGTCTCCTCGAGCGCAAACAATTCCTCGAAAGTCGTCTGGCCGACACCGAGCGTCGCCTCGCGGCCGACGCCACTGCCCGCGCCGAGGTGGCCGACCGGCGCGAACGGATCGAAAAGGTCATCGCCGTCACCGAGACGCTGGCGTCGATCGTCGACACGCACCGGCACACGATCGAAGAGAGACTCGCCGACCTCCACGAGCGCCGGCGCCGCCAGAGCGACGAGGTACGTGAACTGGCGAGCCGTCTCGATCAGATGCGTCGCGATCGATCGGGCGCCGAGCGCGAACTCGAAGAGGTGCGCGAGACGTCACGACGGGCCGAGATCGACGAGACCGAGGTCAAGATGCGTCTCGAATCCACCGTCGAAACGTTGCGACGCGACCTCGACGTCGAACCAGCGACGGCCGAAGCAGCCGAACTTCCCGAATTGCCCGAGGGGACGTCGGCGCCGGCCCGCGTTCGAGATCTCGAGCGTGAGTTGCGCCTCATGGGCCCGATCAATCCGCTGGCTCTGCAGGAGTTCACCGAATTGCAGGAGCGCCACACCTTCCTCGAGGCCCAACTCGAGGACGTGCGCAACACCCGTCGGGAACTCACTCGTGTCATCGCGGCCATCGATCAGGAGATCCAGCAGGTGTTCGCGGCGGCCTTCGCCGACGTGAGCGAGAACTTCACGAATCTCTTCGCCATGCTCTTCCCAGGTGGTGTCGGACGTCTGGTGCTCACCGCTCCCGACGATCTGCTCGACACCGGCATCGAAGTCGAGGCCAAGCCGGGTGGAAAGAACGTGAAGAAGTTGAGTCTCCTCTCGGGTGGAGAGCGCTCGTTGACGGCCATGGCCTTTCTCTTCGCGGTGTTTCGCAGTCGCCCGTCTCCGTTCTACGTGAT
>JBEDFW010000159.1:0-4314 GCA_041174985.1 Actinomycetota bacterium
CCGTCGTAGTGCGTGTGCACGTCGACGAAGCCTGGGGTGACGATGGTGCCCGTCGCATCGATGACTTCACGAGCTTCTCCCACGATCGTGTCGGCGACCTCGACGATGACTCCGTCGCGCACGGCGACATCGGCACGACGACGCGGTGCTCCGGTTCCGTCGACGACGGTTCCGCCCTTGATGATCAGATCGAACATGTCGTGTCCCCTCGACGCTCGTCGACAGCCTCCTGCCGACACCAGAAAATGTAGTGCGACGAGGCGGAAGTCGGCGCCCCACTGAGCCCCTCGGGTGATTTCGCCTCTACGCTGAGAGTCGATGTCCGCTTCGGCCCTCACCCCCGATGCCGTCGCCACGGCCCTCGAACAGCACGGCTATTCGGCCGACACCGGGCTGTCGACGGCGGTGTTCTTGGCCCTGACTCTCGAGCGCCCGCTGTTGCTCGAAGGCGAAGCCGGAGTCGGCAAGACCGAACTGGCCAAGGTGCTCGCCCGCTGGACCGGAGGCGAACTGATCCGCCTCCAGTGTTACGAGGGCATCGACGCCACCCAAGCCGTCTACGACTGGGACTATTCGCGTCAGCTCCTGCACCTGCGCGCCGCCGAGGCGTCGGGTGAGGCCAAGTCGAGCGGAGCCGATCGACTCGAGAACGAGTTGTACCAGGAGCGGTTCCTCCTGAAGCGAGCGGTCCTTCGTGCTCTGTCACCCGCCGCTGTGCGCCCGGTTCTTCTCATCGACGAGATCGATCGTGCCGACGACGAGTTCGAGGCCTATCTGCTCGAGGTGCTCTCCGATTTCCAGGTCACGATTCCCGAACTCGGCACCGTGCAAGCAGCCGTTCCGCCGATCGTGGTGCTCACCTCCAACCGCACTCGCGACGTGCACGACGCCCTCAAGCGTCGGTGTCTCTATCACTGGGTCGAACACCCGTCGTTCGAGCGCGAAGTCGCGATCGTGCGCCGTCGAGTTCCCGAAATCGGTGAAGGACTGGCTCGCCAAGTTGCCGCCGCCACCGAGGCCATGCGATCTCTGCATCTGTACAAGCCGCCCGGAATCGCCGAGACGATCGACTGGGCCACTGCGCTCGGCCGCCTCGGGGCCGTCGCCATCGACGAGGATCGCGTACGCGCCACTCTTGGTGCGGTTCTCAAGTACCGCGAAGACCAGGAGCGCGTGAACGCCAACGGACTCGACCAATTGGTGCGCGCCGCCGTGCAACGGGCCCTGGTGGCCTGACCGGATCACGTCGTGACCGCGACGACCGCCGAACCCACCTCGCCCGAACGCATCGCCGTCGGATTCTGTCGAGTCCTGCGCGGGGTCGGACTCGCCACACCTCTCGGATCGGTTCTCCTCTTCATCGAGGCTCTCGGTCGCACCGGCATCGAGTCGCGTGACGCCGTGTATTGGTCGGCTCGCGCCACGCTCGTTCGTCGCCCCGAGGACTTCGCTCTCTTCGATCGAGCCTTCTCGGTCTTCTGGACGCAACGACACACCCTCGACTCGATGCCCGACGAAGAACTCGAGCACGTGACCCTTCTGCTCGACTCCGACGACGATGACGACTCCGATGACAAAGGTGAGGCCGAAGCGCTCGACGACGACTCGATCGCGCTGCGCTTCTCGGCCGTCGAGACTCTGCGCCACAAGGACTTCGCGCAGTACTCGCCGATCGAGTTGGCCGAGGCCCACGATCTGATGAGTCGCCTTCGACTGGCCGGGTCGCCACGCACGTCGTTCCGCTACGTGAAAGGTTCGTCGTCACGTCCCGATCTCCGCCGTACGGTTCGGGCCAGCCTCGCAACGGGTGGCGAGCCCATCCGACGACACTGGCTCGAACCCGACGAGCGGCTTCGTCGTCTCGTTCTGTTGCTCGACGTGAGCGGATCGATGGAGCCGTACTCGCGTGCGCTCGTGCGTTTCGTGCAGGCCGCGGTCGCTGGACGCCAGAAGGTCGAGGCATTCGCGATCGGTACCCGCCTCACACGAGTCACCCGCGAGTTGTCGCATCGCGATCCCGATCGTGCGCTGGCCCGCGCCGGCGAACGGGTGGCCGACTGGAGCGGCGGCACTCGCCTCGGCGACTGCATTCGTCACTTCAACGACGAATGGGGCGTGCGTGGCATGGCGCGCGGCGCGATCGTCGTGATCCTTTCCGACGGCTGGGATCGCGGCGACACCGACGTTCTGGCCTCCGAGATGGAGCGCTTGCACCGCGTCAGCTTCCGCACGATCTGGGTGAACCCGCTGAAGGTCACCCCGGGATACGCACCTCTGGCTCGCGGCATGGCTGCCGCGCTCCCCCACGTCGACCACTTCGTCGAGGGTCACTCGGTCGACGCCATGGAACGCCTGGCCTCCGTCATCTCGACGCGCTGACCACTGGCGAGTCTTCGTCGCCGTCTCCCGGCAGAATGTGACCGTGCGCGAGATCATCGACGACATCGACCGTTGGCGTCATTCGGGCAAACGTGTCGCCGTTGCCCGTGTCGTGAAGATCGAAGGTTCGGGTCCGCGCGACCCGGGTGCGGCCATGGCCGTCAACGAGGACGGCGAGGTCGCCGGCTCGGTGAGCGGAGGCTGCGTCGAGGGAGCCGTCGTCAGCGAAGCGCTCGGGATCATCGCCGAAGGCGGTCCGGGTCGCATGGTGTCGTTCGGCTACAGCGACGACGAGGCCTTCGCGGTAGGACTCACGTGCGGCGGAACCATTCGTCTCTTCATCGAGCCCCTCGACTGGTGAACCGGGATCGCTGACGAGATGAGTCTCTACGAACGCTTTCGCGATCTGGTTCGTCGTGAAGTTCCGGTCGCTCTGGCCACGGTCATCGACGGTCCCGGAGTCGGTTCGAAATTGATGGTCGTTCGTGACAACGACGCCGAGAGCGTCGAGGGTTCGCTCGGTCATCCCGACCTCGATCGAGTGGTCGCTCGTGACACCGCTGGTGAACTCGAAGCCGGGCGCACCGGAGTCCGCCATTACGGCCCGCAGGGACAAGCCACTCCCGAAGACCTCGTCGACACACCCACGGTGTCGGTGTTCATCGAGAGCTTCTCTCCTCCTCCCCAGATGTGGATCTTCGGCGCCGTCGACTTCACGGCCGCCCTCGGGCGCGTGGCCAAAGTGCTCGGCTACCGCGTCACGGTGTGCGATGCACGCGAGATCTTCGCCACCAAACGTCGCTTCCCGATGGCCGACGAAGTGATCGTGTCGTGGCCCGGACCCATGTTCGAGCGGCGCGGTCACACCCTCGGCCCACGTGATGCGGTGTGCATCCTCACCCACGATCCCAAGTTCGACGTCCCGGCCGTCCAAGGCGCACTCGCGTCGCGCGTGGGCTACATCGGCGTGATGGGCAGTCGCAAGACGCACGACAAACGTCTCGGGCGTCTGGCCGAGGTCGGTGTCACCGATCCCGCCGACCTGGCGCGCCTCATGTCACCGATCGGGCTCGATCTCGGTGGTCGCACTCCCGAAGAAACCGCCGTCGCGATCTGCGCCGAGATCATCGCCCGTCGCACCGGCCACAGTGCCACCAGCCTGCGCGAGACGTCGGGCTCGATCCACTCCTGACGGATCTACGCGTCGACTTCGACGAGTGAGTGTTCGACTCGATTCATCGAGTCCGGCCCGTTCGGTGTGGCCACCACGATGTCTTCGAGGCGCATGCCCCAGCGACCCGCCAGATAGATGCCGGGTTCGATGCTGAAGGCATGACCGTCGGCGAGCGGCAACGTGTTGCCCGACACGATGTACGGATCTTCGTGGGCATCCATGCCGATGCCGTGACCGGTGCGATGCATGAAGTACTCGCCGTAACCAGCGGCGGCGATGATGTCTCGCGCGGCGGCGTCGACCGCTTCGCAACTCGTTCCGATCGTGGCGGCGGCGACGGAAGCCGCCTGAGCCTCTTTCAGCACGGCATAAGCCGCGGCGACGTCGGCCGGGATCGAACCCGTGTACACGCACCGCGTGATGTCACTGCAGTATCCGGCCATGGTTCCACCGAAATCACAGAGCACGATCTCGTCGCGTCGAATGACGCGCGAACCCGGATGATGATGCGGGCTGGCGGCGTTCTCGCCGGCGGCGACGATCGCGAAGTTCACGACGTCGTGACCTTCGGCGAGGATCCGTGTCGACAAATCGGCCGACACTTCCGCCTCGGTACGACCGACGAGCGGGATGCGTCCGGCCTGCAGTTCGGCGGCGATGCGATCGACGGCCGCTCCGGCGGCGCGCAGTGCTGCGATCTCGGCCGGGTCCTTGCGCATGCGCAACGGGCCGAGCACGTCGACCGATCGACGCCACGTCAC
>JBEDFW010000160.1:0-4346 GCA_041174985.1 Actinomycetota bacterium
GTGCGGGACATCTCGGCGCCGCCGAGTCGGCCCGAGCACTGCACCCGGATGCCGAGGGCACCGGCCTTCTGCGCATTCTGCACGGCGCGCTTCATGGCACGACGGAAGGCCACGCGGCCGGCGAGCTGATCGGCGACACCGCCACCGCGTGCGGCGCGACGGCCGGCCACGGCGCGCTCACGGCGGGCCTGAACGACCTTCAAGGTGTCGTCGTCGAGGGTGTCGACCACGATCGTGATGTGGCAGGTGCGCTTGTTGATGCGCGTGGCACGACCACGGGCGCGCGGACTGAAGCGGCGCATCGTGGGGCCTTCGTCGGCGTAGCACGCCCGCACGAACAACGACTCGGCTTCGAGGCTGTCGTTGTTGACGGCATTGGCGACGGCCGAGGCGAGGACCTTGCGGACCACACGAGCGGCTTCGCGCTCGGTGAACTGCAGGACCTGATCGGCGCTCACGACGTCGAGGCCGCGAATGAGGTCGAGGACCACGCGGGCCTTCGACGCCGACATGCGAATCGCTCGGGCGCTCGCACGCGTTCCGGTGCGCTCGCCGCGCACGAAGTCGCGTTCGTTCAACTTGGGACCGGTCATTACTTCTTACCCTTCACGTTCTTTTCCTGTCCGGCGTGGTACTTGAAGGTGCGGGTCGGCGAGAACTCGCCGAGCTTGTGTCCGACCATCGATTCGGTGATGTACACCGGCACGTGCTTGCGACCGTCGTGCACCGCAATGGTGTGACCCACCATGTCGGGGATGATCGTCGAGCGACGGCTCCAGGTCTTGATGACCTTCTTCTCGTTGGCCTGATTGAGGACGTCGACCTTCTTGAGCAAGTGGTCGTCGACGAACGGGCCCTTCTTGAGACTGCGTGACATCTTGTTCTCCTACCGACGGCCCTTGGCCGTACGACGACGACGGACGATCAACTTCTGCGACGCCTTGTTGGTGTTGCGGGTACGACGCTCGGGCTTGCCCCACGGCGACACGGCCGGGCGTCCACCAGAGGTCTTGCCTTCTCCACCACCGAGCGGGTGGTCGACCGGGTTCATGGCCACACCACGGGTCTGGGGGCGTACACCCTTCCAGCGGTTACGGCCGGCCTTGCCGATCTTCACGAGTTCGTGCTCGGCGTTGCCGACTTCACCCACCGTGGCGCGGCAGTCGATGAGCACGCGACGCATTTCGGTGGAGGGCAGACGCAGAGTGGCGTAGTCGCCTTCCTTGGCGACGAGCTGCACACCGATGCCGGCCGAGCGACCCATCTTGCCGCCCTGACCCGGACGCAGTTCCACGTTGTGGATCACGGTTCCGACGGGGATGAAACGCATGGGAAGCGCGCAACCCGGCTTGATGTCGGCCTTCGGGCCACTCGAGACGTGGTCGCCCACGTTGAGTCCCTTGGGAGCGAGGATGTAGGCCTTCTCGCCGTCGGCGTAATGCAGAAGAGCGATGCGACAGGTGCGGTTGGGGTCGTACTCGATGGCGACGACCTTGGCGGTCACGCCGTCCTTGTTCCGCTTGAAGTCGACCATGCGGTACTGCTGCTTGTGTCCGCCACCGCGGTGACGAGACGTCTTGCGACCGTAGGCATTGCGTCCACCGGTCTTCGACTTCTTGACGAGCAGCGTCTTCTCGGGCGAGGACTTGGTGATCTCGGCGAAGTCGTGGCTGGTCTGGAAACGACGACCGGCCGATGTGGGCTTGCGCTTGCGAATAGCCATGGTGGGTGCCTCAGTTGTTCTCGAACAGCGGAATCTCGCTGCCCGCGGCCAGGGTGACGATCGCGCGCTTGGTGGCGGGGCGACGGCCGATACGGGCCGAACCACGCGTGCGCTGCTGCTTGCCACGACGGTTGAGAGTGTTGACGCGCTCGACCTTCACACCCCAGATCGCCTCGACGGCGTCGTGGATCTCGGGCTTGCTCGCGTCGGGATGGACGTAGAACGTGTAGACGTTCTGTTCGATGAGTCCGTAGCTCTTCTCGGAGACCACGGGGGCGATGATGATGTCGCGGGGGTCCTTCATCACTGACCGTCCTTCGCTGAATCGGATGCGTCGGTGCCGGGCAGCGAGGCCTGGCTGAACACGATGTAGTCGTTGCAGAGAACGTCGTAGGCGTTGAGTTCACCGAGTTCGATCAACTGCACACCTTCGAGATTGCGGAAGCTGCGGATCGCGTTGATCTCGTTGCGCTTCACGACGAGGAGAACGCGTCCCGACACACCGAGCGCGTCGAGTGCGGCCTTGGCGGTGGAGGTCTTCGGAGCGTCGAAGTTCCAGGCGTCGACCACGACGACCTTGCCCTCGTTCGCGCGATCGGAGAGAGCCGACTGCAGTGCCAACTTCACCATTCGCTTCGGGGTCTTCTGCGAGTACTTGCGGGGCTTGGGGCCGAGGGCCACACCGCCACCGGAGAAGTGCGGGGCGCGGATCGAACCCTGACGGGCGTTACCGGTTCCCTTCTGCTTGAACGGCTTCTTGCCACCACCCGACACTTCGCCACGAGTCTTCGTGCTCTGCGTACCGGCACGACGGTGGGCGAGTTGAGCGGTCACGACCTGGTGCATCACCGGCACGTTGGGCTGACGACCGAAGTCGTCGTCGCTCAACGCAACCTTGCCGACGTCCTTGCCGGACTGATTCTTGAGAGTCACCGACGGCATGGGTTCACTTTCCCTTCACGGCGTTGCGGACGATCACGACGCCACCGTTCGGGCCCGGCACCGAGCCCTTGACCAACAGGAGACCGCGCTCGGCGTCGGCGTCGACCACTTCGAGGTTGAGAGTGGTGACCTGCTCGTGTCCGAGGTGACCGGCCATGCGCAGACCCTTGAACACGCGACCCGGGAACGAACACGAACCGATCGAGCCCGGTGCACGGTGGTGCTTGTGGTTACCGTGGCTCGCGCCCTGACCACCGAAGTTGTGACGCTTCATGCCACCGGCGAAGCCCTTACCGCGGCTCACCGCGGTCACGTCGACCTTCTGACCCTTCGCCAGCACGTCGACCTTGATCTCCTGGCCGACTTCGAATCCGTCGACCGAGTCGAGACGGAGTTCGACGAGACGACGACCGGCGTCGACGCCGGCCTTCTCGAAGTGTCCGGCCTCGGGCTTGGACAACTTCTTCGCGTCCTTGCGCCCGTACGTGACCTGCAGCGCGCTGTAACCATCGCGCTCGGACGTCTTCACTTGCACGATGCGAGCCGGTTCGACGCGCAACACGGTGACGGGGACGACGCGGTTGTCATCGGCCCACACCTGTGTCATGCCGACCTTTTCGCCGACGATCGCTGTTTTCGCCATGAGGCAGCCTCTTCATCTGTGACCAGGAATTCCTGGCGCTGAGTTGACTGTGGTGAGTGGCGGTTGCCATTCACGCAGATGCTCCGCAGGTCGAGGACCAGCGGAGCACCGAGTTCGGTTGTTGCCATGTGGTCCCCGGCGGACCGGGCTCACACGGACATCAGTTCTTGCTGGCGGGCTGGATGCCCGTCAGGCACGAATGGGGAACGCTACCGCTGGTCACTGGGCTCCCCAACCTGCCCCCACTTGTTGTTCTGGTGAGGTTTTTTCACCTCCAGGGTCAATTTTCCTCACCAAAACCTCGGGTTCGACCGCCGTCGTCGTCGCGGAACATGGCCAGACTGGGGCGGTGGATCCGGTGATCATCGAGGTGGCGGTCAACGGGGCGACCCGGCCCGACCGACAACCCCACGTACCCATCTCCCCCGACCAGATCGCCGCCGACGGGATCGCCTGCGTCGACGCCGGAGCGGCGATCGTGCACCAGCACGACGATCCCCGGGCCTATCGGGACCTGGGGGTGGGGCCAGAGGCCATGGGATCGCTCGGAATGGCGGCATACGCTGGACTTTTGTCGGTTCGACCCGACACGATCGTGTACCCGACCGCCCGATTCGACGGCCGGACCATCGCCGAGCGCTGGGATCACCACCGCTACCTGGCCGAGCATCTCCCCGCCGTCGGTCTGGGTCGACTCCGAATGGGCCTCGTCGACCCCGGCACCGTGACCCTGGGGAACTTCACCTACGGGTTCACCCGAGACGAGGTCGGATACAAGCTCGACGCCTGCCGGGATCTCGGGCTCGGGCCCTCCGTCGCCTGTTTCGAACCCGGGTACATCCGTGTTTTCCTGGACTTTTACGCCCAGGGACGGGTGCCTCCCGGGTCGCTGGTCAAGTTCTACTTCTGCGCCGGACCCCCACTTTTCGGTCTCCCGCCCACCGAGGCGGCCCTCGACCTGTACGTCGATCTCCTGACCGGGACCGGGCTGCCCTGGGCGGTGGCGGTGCTGGGCGGAGACGTGGTCGAGTCGGGGAT
>JBEDFW010000161.1:0-6030 GCA_041174985.1 Actinomycetota bacterium
GGCTCAATCTCGCCGAGGATCACCTCGATTGGCACCAGACGATGAAGACCTACGAAGACGCCAAGGCTCGCTTGTGGTCGCACGTGCGAGCGAACGACACGGCGATCGGTTGGGTCGACGACCCGATCGTCATGCGCCATCTCGGACGCACGCCGTGCCGACGTGTCACCTTCGGACGCGAGCGTGCCGATTATCGAGTGGCCGAGGGACACCTGGTCGGTCCGCAGGGTCCGATCGCTCCGATCGACTCGTTGTCGCGCTCTCTTCCGCACGACGTGACCAATGCGCTGTGCGCTGCAGCGCTCGTGATCGAGAGCGGTCTGGCCGATCAGCGGGCCGTTGCCGCAGCCCTTCCCGATTTTCGAGCCCCGCACCATCGCATCGAATTCGTGGGCGAGGCCGATGGCATCCGGTGGTTCGACGATTCGAAAGCCACCACCCCACACGCCGTGCGCACTGCACTGCGCGGGTTCGAGAACGTGGTTCTCGTGGCGGGTGGTCGGAACAAGGGGCTCGATCTGGCCGAGATCGCCGAGGAGAAGAGTCGCATTCGCGCCGTCGTCGCCATCGGTGAGGCAGCTCCGGAGATCGCCCGTGCCTTCGCTGGAGTTCGGCCCGTCGAGGTCGCACTCGACATGGGCGAAGCGGTCTCGAAGGCTCGAGCTCTCGCCACGTCCGGAGACGTCGTGCTCCTCTCGCCTGGTTGCACGAGCTACGACTGGTACGACGGGTACGCGCGTCGCGGCGAGGACTTCAGTCGTCGAGTTCGTGAAGTGATCGGAGGACGTTCATGACCGTCGCCCTGCCCAATCGGTCGCGTCGGACCTCTCAGTTGGCCGAACGACGTCGCGCGGCTCTCGAGTCGGCGCAGAAGGCCCGCTCGACCGGTCGTCGTCGCAGCCGGCGGTACCAAGAGGACGTGAGTCGTGATCCGAAGCCACTCGGCTTCTACGTGATCGCGGCGGTCACCTTCGCTCTCGTCGCCTTCGGTCTCGTGATGGTGCTCTCGTCGTCCTCGATCGTGTCGTTCCATCGTGGGCGTTCACCGTGGTTCTACCTCCAGAAGCAGTTGACCTGGGCGATTCTCGGCAGCGCGATTCTCTACATCACCTATCGCATGCCCTTGAAGGTGCTTCATTCGGCCGCTCGAGTGTTGCCGCCGTTCGCGATCGTCATGATGCTCGCCGCGTTCACTCCCGGGCTCGGACGGCCGGTCAACGGTGCTCGCGCCTGGATCTACATCGGCGACTATTCGATTCAGCCGTCGGAGTTCATGAAGCTGGCCCTCGTGGTTTACGGGGCCGACTGGCTGACTCGCCGCGAGAAGCAACTCGGCGATTTCAAGGAAGGAATGCGGCCCTATCTGACGATGGTGGCCATCGGTGCGGCAATCTCGCTCGCGCAGAGCGACCTCGGGTCGTGCGTCGTGATCTCCGCCATCGGCATGTCGATGTTGTTCCTCGCCGGTGCTCCGTGGCGTCCGCTCACCCTTCTCTCGGTCGGAGGTCTCGGCGTCTTCTTGCTCTACGCCTGGTTCGACGGCGACAAGTGGGCGCGTCTGACCGCCTTCCTCGACATCCAAGGGACGCGCGAGACCGACGGCTATCAGGTGTATCAAGGCCTGATCAGCATGGCCAACGGCGGAATCACGGGAACCGGTATCGGCGCCGGCACCGGAAAATGGGGTTATGTACCCCTGGCCCACAGTGACTTCATCTTCTCGGTCGTCGGCGAGGAGATGGGTCTGCTCGGTGTGCTCGGGTTGTTGTCGCTCTTCGTGACGTTCGTGTACTTCGCCTTCCAGGTCGCTCTGTCGTGCCGTCATCGGTTCGGTTTCCTGTTGGCGTCGGGTATCGGCTGCTGGTTCATCGTGCAGATCGCCGTGAACATCGGCGGTGTCATCAAGGTCATGCCGGTCACCGGTCTCACCCTTCCGTTCATCTCCTTCGGGGGCAGTTCGCTCCTCGTCTCGATGGCCGCGGCCGGACTTCTCATGAACGTGGCGCGACGACCTCGATGACCGTGTTCGCCGTGATCGCGGGAGGAGGAACCTCCGGTCACGTGCTACCTGCGCTCGCCATCGTCGAGGCATTGGTGGAGCGGGGCCACGATCGCGCCGAGATCCTGTACATGGGGGCGCGTCGAGGCGTCGAAACGACGCTCGTTCCGCCGACCGGCACGCCCGCGGTGTTCGACGACGTCATCGGACTTCAGCGGTCGTGGCGCGCGTGGAGAGCGAATCTGGGTTTCTTGCCGCGACTCCTGCGCGCTCGTCGTTCCGCAGTTGCTCGCTTTCGTGCCGATCGACCCGCGGTCGTCGTGAGCGTCGGTGGCTATGCGAGCCTTCCGGCCGTTCTCGCCGCTCGTCGCCTCGGCGTTCCGGTCGTCGTCGTCTCGTACGACCGTCGACCCGGTCGCTCGAGTCGAATCACGAGCCGTTTCGCCACGGCGGCCGCCACGGCGTTTCCGGAGTCACCGTTGCCGCGAGCCGTCCACAGTGGAGCACCCGTGCGATCCGAGATCCGCCGACTCGATCGAGTTCGTGAGCGAGATGCGGCCCGGGCCCGACTCGACGTACCGACCGATCGATTCCTGCTCGTCGTGGTCGGCGGCTCGCTCGGATCCGGAGCGTTGAACGCCGCCGTCGAGACTCTCGTGAAACAATGTCGGGACGACCGGACTCTCGCGGTGTTCCACGTGGCGGGTGATCGATTCGTGAACGACGTGCAGGAGCGAATGAATCAGGTGATGGCCGAACGGACCGCGATCGAAGCGCCGGGAATGCTGTATCGAACCGTCGGCTATCACGAGCGGATGGTCGATCTCTACGCGAGCGCCGACCTCCTGCTCGGGCGAGGGGGTGCCGGAACGGTCGCCGAGATCGCAACGGTCGGTCTGCCCTCGATTCTGGTGCCCTGGTCGGGAGCGGCCGACGATCATCAGACCGAGAACGTCCGGTGGTTGAGCGATGCCGGTGCCGCCATCTTGTCGAGTGACGATCGAATCACGACCGACCTCGTGAGCCTCGTCGACGATCTTCGACGCCACCCCGACCGACTCTCGGACATGGGCGCCCGCGCGTTTCACCTCGGCGAGATGAACCGTCAGGCTCGTGTGGCCGACGTCGTCATCGACGTCGCCGAGGGGCGGTCACCGGCGTGACGTCGCCTGGTGTCGACCTGTCGTCGCCGCGCCGAGTCCACGTCGTCGGAGTCGGCGGACCGGGAATGAGCGCAATCGCCATCGTGCTCGCGCAGATGGGGCACGACGTGACCGGATCCGACGTTCGTGAAGTCGCGACGTTGTCGAGTGTGCGCGCAGCGGGAGTGCGGGTGTCGATCGGTCACGACGCTCGCGCGGTGACCGATCGCGACTTCGTGACGATCTCGACCGCGATTCCCCGCGACAACGTCGAAGTCCGAGCGGCCGAGGAAGCCGGCGTGCCGGTGCTCTCGCGTGCCGACGTTCTCTCCGCCATGTGTTCTCGTGCCTCGACCGTTGCCGTCGCCGGGACGCATGGCAAGACGACGTCCTCGTCGGTGCTGCGGGCGATGCTCGCACCGAGTCACGACCCGAGTTTTCTCATCGGTGGCGAGGTTCGCGACGTCGGCGTCGGAGCTCGATGGACCGGCTCGGAGTTCTTCGTGGTCGAAGCCGACGAGAGTGACGGAACCCACCTTCGGCTCCCGGTGCGCGCCGCACTCGTCACCAATGTCGACGTCGATCATCTCGATCATTTCGGAACCTTCGACGACGTGGTCAGCAGTTTCGAACGGTTCGTCGCAAACGTCGACGGACCCGTGGTCGTGTGTGCCGACGATCCGTATCTCGTGCGGATGAAGACCTCTGATCGAATCACCTACGGCAGCGAGTCGTCCGGGGCCGATCTCGTCTGGTCGGCGGTCGAGAATCGTGGTGGACGGACCACTTTCACGGTGGCCGGTCGGGTCCGAGATCGGATCGTCGTCGCGACTCGTGTCTCGATTCCGCTGCGCGGCCTCCACAACGTCTCCAACGTGACGGGATGTCTGGCGTTGGCCGTCGCCCTCGGAGTCGAACCGATCGAAGCGATCGAGTCGGTGGCCGACTTCGGTGGCGTGGGCCGCCGTTTCGACGTTCGGGCCGAGCTCGACGGGTTCACCCTCGTCGACGACTACGCCCACCTGCCCCGAGAAATCGAGGCCGTGCTGGCGGCCGCGCGTGGCTCGAACGAGTGGAAGCGGATCGTCGCCGTCTTCCAACCGAATCGCTACAACCGAATGGTTCACATGTGGCCGGAGTACGCCGACGCGTTCGTCGACGCCGACCTCGTCGTCGTGGCCGACATCTATTCCTCGGGAACGACTCCCATCGAGGGAGTGACGGGACGTCTGGTCGCCGATGCGGTGGCCGCCGCTCATCCGCAGGCTCCGGTGCACTACGTGCAACTCCGGAGCGATCTGGCGTCGGTCGTCTCCGGACTGCTCGAACCCGGCGACGTCTGCGTCTCGATGGGTTGCGGGGACGTCGAATTCCTTCCCGACGAGATCGTGGCGGTGCGGCGTGGCGGTTGACGTCGAGCGCGAGTTCGACCGGGTGGCCCGTGAACTGAACGCAGTGAGGTCGCGCCCCCTCGGTGAACTGACCACGTACCGGGTGGGAGGTGATGCTGCGGTCTTCGTGTCGGTGGAGTCGCGCGATCGACTGCGTCGCGTGGCCGAAGTACTGGCGACGACCGATCTGCCGATCCTGGTCCTCGGTCGGGGAAGCAATCTTCTCGTGAGCGATCGGGGCTTCGCCGGGGTCGTCGTGCAACTCGGTGATTTCGCCACCGAATGTCTCGTGTCCGACGCGACCGACACGACGGCATCCGACGAAGCCGTCGTGACGGTGGGCGGATCGGCACTCTTGCCGGTCGTGGCCCGTCGCACCGTGGCGGCGGGTTGGTCGGGATTCGAGTGGGCGGTCGGAGTTCCGGGCACGATCGGTGGAGCCGTTCGCATGAACGCCGGTGGTCACGGTTCCGACATGGCGGCGAGTCTGATCGACGTCGACGTCGTCGATTTGCGACGTGGAACGGAGACGCGCCGATCGACGCACCAGCTCGGTCTGCGCTTCCGGGGATCCGATCTCGGTGACCACGAGGTCGTGCTGGGTGCGCGACTCCGTGTTCGGCGAGGCGACCCGGTGCAATCACGGCGGGAACTCGAGGAGATCGTCAAATGGCGGCGCGAGCACCAGCCGGGCGGTCAGAATGCCGGTTCGGTGTTCGTGAATCCGATTCCGGGAGAAGTTGCGGCGGGTGAACTCGTCGACCGAGCAGGTCTGCGCGGTCTGCGTCTCGGCACGGCCGAGGTGTCGAGCAAACACGCCAACTTCATCCAAGCCGACGAAGGTGGTCGGGCCGACGACGTGAGAGCGCTCATCGAGCGCGTTCGTGACGAGATCGACCGACGCTTCGGGATCGTGTTGCGCAGCGAGATCCGTCTGGTCGGTTTCGACGACGAGATCGACGGTGCGGTGTGAGCCGGCGCGACTCCTCCGATCTCTTCCCCGACGACGGACTCGATCCCGAGGTCGAAGCCGAGCTCGCCGATGCCTTCGGCGGGGAGGTTCTGGCGACCGAGACGCCCGATCCGTCGTCGGTGAAGAGTTCCGAAGTTCGACCGCGTCGAGCCACGATCGTCGACGAGAGCGTCGCGTCCGCCGAGCCGGTGGTGTCGAGCGCTGCGGGACGTGACGACGCGACCGATGATGCATGGGGGTTCTTCCGGCGAGCGATTCCCCTCGAACGGTTGCGCAAGATCCGACCGCCCCGACCGTCGATGCGGCGTGTGCTGCGCCGACGCGACCGGGGCGACGACGCACGAACCGTCGCCGCACGATCGACGACGGAGACGACGGCCGAAACCAGACCTCGAACCAAGAACGTCGACGGTCGGACCCGGGTCGTCATCACCGACGACACCGCGGCGCCAGCCAAGGTCTCCGGACAAGCCCGCTTCCGCGAGCGTCGCATCGCCGCGCGCCGAGCCGAAGGTCGACGTCGAC
>JBEDFW010000162.1:0-4991 GCA_041174985.1 Actinomycetota bacterium
GACACCGACTGGACAGCGGTTCGACCGCGTTCGTCGACGGCGGTGACATCGGACAGTTCGAGAACGGTGGTGGAAGTATCGGCGCGATTGACGCGCGAAACACGGGAGAACTCGACCGATCGACCCACCATCATGCTGGCCAGATCGCGCGTGCTCGTGTTGGCGGTCTCGACGGTTCCGACGGTTCGGCCGCCGCGCAACACGGTGACTCGATCCGACACCTTCATCACTTCGTCGAGTTTGTGCGAGATGAAGATGACGGTGCGTCCTTCGGCGACCATGGCGCGCAGTGTGGTGAACAACACGTCGGCTTCGTTGGGGGTGAGTACCGCCGTGGGTTCGTCGAGGATCAGAACCTTGGCTCCGCGGTACAGCGTCTTGATGATCTCGACCCGCTGTTGCTCACCGACGCTCAACTGCCAGATGCGAGCCGAGGGATCGACGGCCAGACCGTAACGATCGCTGATCTCTTTCACCCGGGCCGCCACGGCCTGCTGATTCATGACGAAAGGAGCGTCGTCCTCGCCGAGTACCACGTTCTCGGCCACCGTGAAGGTTTCGACCAGGCGGAAGTGCTGGTGGACCATACCGATACCTGCGTGCAGAGCGTCCTTGGGCGAAGCGAAATGGACGACCTGACCGTCGATTTCCACCGAGCCCTCGTCGGGTCGATAGAGGCCGGTCAAGATGTTGGAGAGGGTCGACTTGCCGGCCCCGTTCTCCCCGAGGAGCGCGTGCACCTCGCCCCTGCGGACGTCGAGTTCGACCCCGTCGTTGGCCACCACTCCGGGAAATCTCTTCACGATCCCGCTCATGCGGACCGCACTGTGCATAGTCCCCACCTTCCCCTGACGACGTGACCCTAATGGAACCGATACCCCTGCCGCGAAAGGACTGCGACGGGACGATGGATCGACCGGTGCCGGAAAAGCCGAGGGGGTGGGCCCCGTGTGGAGCCCACCCCCTCGAGCGGAGTGCAGTGTCGAGGTCGACGTCAGCTGGCCGGAATTTCTCCGTTGACGCCTTCGACGAGGTACATCATCGACATCAGTTCACCGAAGGTGTGGCACACACCGTCAGCGAGCTGCTCGGTTCCCTGGTTGTCGACGATCGGACCACAGAACATCGAACCCGGCTTCTCGGCGAACTCGGCCTGCTTGGCTTCGATGGCGGCGATCGTCTCTTCCGACACGATCTTGCCGAACGGAGCGAGCTTCACGAATCCGTCGTTGAGAGCGCCGTAGTAGTTACCGGCGATCCACTTGCCGTCGAGAGCGGCCTGGATACGAGGAATGTGGTACACGTCCCAGTGGTACGTGGTGGCGGTGAGCCACACCTCGGGGTAGTTGGCGCTCTGGTCGCTGTCGTAACCGGCCCACGGCACACCAGCGGCAGCCGCGGCGTCACCCGATGCCGGCGAGTCCTGCGACTTCACACCGATCACGTCGGCGCCGTCAGCGATGAGCTGCTCGGCCGACTTGCGCTCGAGTGCCGGGTCGAACCAGGTGTTCGTCCAGAGCAAGGTGACTTCGGCGTTCGGGTTCGTGGCGCGTGCACCGAGGGTCCACGCGTTCACGCCACGCACGACTTCCGGAATCGGGAAGGCGGCGATGATGCCGAGCTTGCCCGTTGCCGATGCCGCACCAGCGGCCATACCCGTGAGGTAGTCGGTGTCTTCGGCCGAGCCGTAGAACTGCGCCAGGTTCGGTGCGCTCTTGAATCCGGTGGCGAACTCGAAGCAGACCTCCGGGTGAGCGGCGGCCGCTTCCACGAACGCGTCCTGGAATCCGAACGACGTACCGATGATGTAGGTGTTGCCGTCGGCGATGAGATCTTCGATCACCTGGAGAACCTGCGGTCCCTCGGGGACGTTCTCCTTGTAGGTGGTCTCGATGGCGTCGCCGAAGTGAGCCTGAGCGGCCTCACGCGATTCGTTGTGCGCCTGGGTCCAGCCACCGTCGTTGATCGGGCCGACGTACACCCAGGCCGCCTTCAGCGGTCCTTCTTCGGGTGCACACTCGACGACCGGGCTGGACTCGAGTCCACCGGCCTCGGCGGGCAGGTCTTCCCACGCGGTGAAGTTGGCGAGTGTGAACTTGTCACCACTGGCCTCTCCGCCACCTTCGTCGCCGCCTTCGGCGGGTGCTTCGGTGGTTGCGGCGTCGCCGCCGTCGCTTGACGAGTCTCCGTCATCGCCACCACACGCCGCGATGCCCAGGCTCAGGGCCGCAGCGAGGGCGATGCCGATCGACCCACGGGTCTTTCTACGCATTGTTTCCTCCCTCAGGTCGGCCTGGGGTCGGCCGACGCACCGACCTTAGTCGTCGCTGGAAGAGGCCTCGGGACGACCGAACGAAATGTTCACGATCACGCCACAATCAGCGGTTTTCTTGCGACTGACGAGGGCTCGCAGCGACCCGCTCCAGACCACGAGCCGGTATTGCATGCCGTACTTGCGCTTCACCGCCGCTTCGACCGGGGCGAAGTCGGAACCCGAGACGACACGCGCGCGACCCTCGATCGACGAGGTCCCGGGTCGGAGGCGTCCACGCATGTCGCAGGGCTGGATGGTCACCCGACCGTCGGTGGCCAAGCGCTTGATCTTGGCCGAGTCGCCCCCGGTGGTGAAGCAGAGTTCGGCGTCGCCGTAGGGCGCGATCCAGACGGGAGTGGCGACCGGTGTGCCGTTGCGTCGAAAACTGACGAACGACACGTACTTCTCGGCGGCGAGCGAGCGGACCGAATCGGAACTCATGGCCACTTTCTATCGTTCTTCGCGATACCGGCGGATCATGGCCCGCTTGCCACGGATGGTGGTTTGTTTCATGGCGCGGATCACGTGCTCGGCTCGGGCAGCCGGCACCTCGACCACCGAGTGGTTGTCGAAGATGCGCACGCCGATGTCGCGCCCGGGCACGCCGCTCTCGTTGGCCACCGCACCCACGAGGTCGCCGGGTCGTACGCCGGCGCGTCGACCTATCGACACGTAGAGACGCGCGAGCTCACCGTCGTTGCGCCGCTCGTGCTTGGGAGAACCCGAACGATCGAAGGATCCCGAACGATCGAACGTCTTGGTACGCCCGGGGCGATCGTTGTGCTCGCCTCGTTCGTACTTGGGGCGATCACCCTTGCCCATCTTGTGCGACAGGTCGGGGATCTCGTCTTCGTCCATCGTCGACAGTTCGGCGTCGTGAGCCAACTTGACGGCGGCACGAGCGATCTCGTCGATCGAATGTTCGGTGAGCAACTCGCGGATCACGTCGGCAGCTGCTTCGTCGCCGTCCTTGGTGGTCTGGAGTGCTTCGCGCATGCTCTCGACCGTCGTCTGCATCCGCTTGGCGCGCAGTGCTTCGACCGACGGCACCCTTTCGAAGGTCATCGGTTGTCGAGTCAGACGCTCGATGTTGTGGAGGAGACGCTGTTCGCGAGGCTCGGCAAGGGTGATGGCCGTTCCTTCGCGACCGGCTCGGCCGACGCGACCGATGCGGTGAACGTACGACTCGGGAGCCGATGGCACGTCGTAGTTGACGACATGAGTGAGGTGCTCGATGTCGAGACCACGCGCGGCGACGTCGGTGGCGATGAGGAGTTCGGCAGTCCGAGCGCGTACGCGCGCCATGACGCGGTCGCGCGTCTCTTGGTCCATTCCTCCGTGCAATGCTTCGGCGCGATAGCCACGTCCGTTGAGAGTTTCGGTGAGTTGGTCGACTTCACCGCGCGTGCGACAGAACACGATCGCCGCTTCGGGCGCCGCGATGTCGAGAATGCGACCGAGAGCGGCGGCCTTGTGGAATCGATTCACCACGTAGACGATCTGCGTGACCTTTGGTGTGGTGCCGGCGGTGCTCGACGACTTCTCGATCGTCACGCGCACCGGATCGTCGAGGTATTTGCGGGCGATCTTGTCGATCTTGGGCGGCATGGTGGCCGAGAAGAGCACGGTCTGGCGGCTGGCGGGTGTGGTGTCGAGAATCGCTTCGAGATCTTCGGCGAATCCCATGTCGAGCATCTCGTCGGCTTCGTCGAGCACGACGGTGCGGATGTCGTCGAGCTTGAGGGTTCCCTTGCGCAGATGGTCGAGGGCGCGCCCGGGTGTGGCCACCACGATGTGCGCGCCACGCTTCAGGGCTTCGATCTGTCGGCCGATCGGCTGGCCGCCGTACACCGGGACGCACGTCGCGTTCAGGTGGTGGCCGTATTTGTAGACGGCTTCGGACACCTGCATGGCCAACTCGCGTGTGGGCACGAGAACGAGTGCCACCGGACCGCGGCGATCTTGTTCGAGGCCGTGCAGGAGAGGAAGGGCGAAAGCGGCCGTCTTGCCGGTTCCCGTGGCGGCCTGACCGAGTACGTCGTGACCCGAGAGAAGATGCGGAATCGCCTCGCGTTGGATCGGTGTGGGTTCTTCGTACCCGAGTTCGGCGAGTGTGCGCACGATCTCGGGACGCAACCCGAGGTCGGCGAACGCCGAGCAGTCGACGCTTGATTGGTTGTCCATGAGCGTTCTCCTGCCCGTTGAGTGGAGATCAGCCTACGGACTGAAGCACCATCACGGCACTGATGGCTCCGCGCGCAGTCCAGCCGATCGTGCGCGGCCAATTCGTGAGAACGAGTCGTCGGCCCGTGCGTTCGTCGTGCGCGTGAGCCATTCGCGCGTGAAGTGGAACCGACAACAAGACAGTCGACGCGAGCACGACCGCGAGAAGAACGGCGCCGATCCACGGCCAACCGGCCCACACCGTCGATGGTGCATCGACGAGCAACGCGAGAGTGGTGAGTCCCTCCGCAGCCATCGGAAGTGCGACGACGAATCCTGTTCGACGTTGATGTTCTTCGGCGACCGACGTGGACGTGTGCGATCCGAACTGCGCGAGCAACGGATAGTGCACGATCTGGACGAACCAGATGAGCCCCACCATGACGAGCGTGGCGACGGCGTGGAGCACGAGGACGACCTCGGCGGTGTCGTCCGACCACCAGTCGAGGGCGAG
>JBEDFW010000163.1:0-10508 GCA_041174985.1 Actinomycetota bacterium
CCCACCACGTCTCTTCCGGTCGAGGCCGGTGACTTCGTGTACGGCACCGGCGAGTGCGCACCCACCGACGGCAGCGCGACCCAGACCCGTGACTTCGCCGATGCTCCCCAGCTGTGCATCGATCCGACCAAGACCTACACCGCTGTCGTCGAGACCAACGAAGGTTCGTTCACCATCACTCTCGATCCGAGCCGCGCACCCGGAGCCGTCAACAACTTCGTGAACCTGGCTCGCTTCAAGTACTTCGACGACACCGAGTGTCACCGAGCCATTCCGAACTTCGTGGTGCAGTGCGGTGACCCGACGGCCACCGGTACGGGTGGTCCGGGCTACTCGTTCGCCGACGAACTGCCGCAAGCCGGTGACTACGAAATCGGTTCGATCGCCATGGCGAACTCCGGACCCGACACGAACGGCAGCCAGTTCTTCGTCATCACCGGTTCCAACGGTGCTGCACTGCCGCCGAGTTACAGCCTCTTCGGGAAGGTCACCGAAGGACTCGACGTGGTGGCCACGCTCGACGCGCTCGGAAACCCCGACAGCAACGGAGTTCCGCCGCTCGGCGAGATCCGCATCGTGTCGGTCACCGTCACCGAAGCCTGAGGCACACCGCCTTCACAACTCGTCCATCATGATCGGTCGACCCTCGTCGATCGATCGATGCGCGGCCACGCCGATGGCAACCGAGGCCAGACCGGCGTGCACGTCGACTTCGGCCGACGTACCCGACCGAACGGCGTCACAGAAACGGACCAGTTCCACGTAACTCGCGCCGAAATGAAAGCCGACGTGAGCGACGGATGGATCGATCGGTGCCGCCGTCGCAACGACGGAACGGTCGTGACGATTGCCCACGTACACCGAGCCGTCACCGGGAATCGCCGCTTCGACCTTGCCGGTGTCTCCGACCACCGAGATCTCCTGTTCCTGGCGTGAACCCTCGGCGAACATGCACAGATCGAGATGGGCTCGCACCCCGTTCTCGTAGTCGATGATCACGAATGCGTTGTCGAGAATGTCGGATCGTTCACCGTCGTAGAACTCGTCGAGATGATTGACGTCCTGTGAACCGCTCGCGAACACACGTCGAGGGCGAGAGTCGACGATCAGATTCATGAGGTCGAAGAAGTGACAGCATTTCTCGACGAGTGTTCCTCCGGTGTTGCGGCTGAACCGGTTCCAGTTGTCGACCTTCACGAGGAACGGGAAGCGGTGCTCACGAATGGACACCATGCGGGTCGCTCCGAGTCGACCCGAGCGTACGACTTCCACGAGAGCAGCGATCGGAGCCATGTATCGGTACTCGAGGCCGACCCAGGTGATCGCCGATCGGCGCCCGGCCCAGTCGACAACATCTCGGCAGTCGTCGATCGTGGTGCACATCGGCTTCTCGACCAGAACGGGCAGATCGGTCGACAACACGTCGCGCAGTACATCGACATGAGTGTGATTGGGAGAAGCGACAACGAGGGCATCGACCACGTCAGCCGCCAACAGGTCACGGTGATCGCGGAATTCCTGGACGCCTCGATCGCCGAGTTCACGTCGTGCCCACGAGCGTGGCGCTTCGTTGGGGTCGCTGATCGCGACGACTTCGGCTTGCGGCATCGCAACGATGTTGCGAATGTGCTCGCACCCCATCATTCCGGTGCCGATGACTCCGATGCGCAACGGGTCGGTCACGGGCGTCGAGAGTCCACTCGTCAGGCCGGTAGATCGCCGACGGTTTCCATCGGACCGATGCTCTCCCATCCACGATCGGTTCGAACCAGAGCCGACGTGGAAGGAAGGAGCACCAACGGAACGTTGGTCAACTTGCGCACTCGGGCCTGGCGGTCGTGCGTGAGGTTCTCGGCTTGTGTCACCACCGCCATGCCTTGCAGGAGTCCGAGCCCGAGAGCCAGCGCCCCACCACGCGGATCGAGCATCGGATCACACAACGCCGATGCCGATGCCGAACATCCGACGACCACTCCACCACCGTTCAACACGTCGTGCAACGCTTCCCAGATCGGTGTGTCCTTCACGACACTGCGCAAATGGATCGGGTTGTCGCCCACCAACCACACCGCACGCGAACCACGCACCACGGCCGCCGCTCCGGCGTCCATCGCCTCCGGACGACTCATCACCATCAGAGCCTCGACCTCGACACCGAGCCGTTCGGCCCACGACATGGCCGCCGTCACCAACACTTCGGGTCTCTCGAAGGCATCAGCGGTCGGCAACACGACCACTCGATCGGCCTTCGCGTCGGCGAGGAGTCGGCGGTCGAGTTCGTCGTGAAGGGTGAAGGGCCCTCCACCTTGCAAGACGATGGTTCCGGGCATGTCGACGACCTTAGGCGTCGAACCATCCGATCGCGATCGCCCTCGGCCTTGCCCTGGTTACCGAGCGGTAATTAACGTGCGGTCAGCACTCGGTCCCCCGTCTCATGGGGTGACCCGACGAAAGGGACAACGTATGGGCATCACCACCGTCGGCATCGTGGGGTCGGGAATCATGGGCTCCGGCCTGGCCGAGGTCGTCGCCCGAGCCGGGCTCAACGCCATCGTTCGCTCACGGTCACAGGCCACGGCCGATGCCATGGTTGCCTCGGTGGCCAAAGGACTCGCCAAACAGGTCGAGAAGGGTCGCCTCACCCAGGACGACGCAACGGCGATCGTCGGTCGCATCACGGCCGTGTCCGACCTGTCGGCTCTGGCCGACTGCGATCTGGTCATCGAAAGCGTGGTCGAAGATCTCGACACGAAGAAGTCGCTCTTCGCCGAACTCGATCGAGTCGTGAAGACCGGTGGAATCCTCGCCACCAATACCTCGACGCTTCCGGTCGTCGAACTGGCCATGGTCACCTCCCGCCCCGAATCGGTGTGCGGTGTGCACTTCTTCAATCCGGCGCCGGCGATGCCTCTCGTCGAGATCGTGCGGCCTCTCACCGCATCCGACGCGACGATCCACGCCGCCACCGCATTCGCCGAGACGTGTGGAAAGCAACCGGTGCAAGTGAAGGACCGGGCCGGCTTCGTCGTCAACGCGCTTCTCTTCCCTTACCTCAACAACGCGATCCGCATGCTCGAGCAGGGAACGGCGAGCATGGCCGACATCGACACGGCGATGAAGGGCGGATGCAACTTCCCGATGGGACCGTTCGCGTTGCTCGACCTCGTCGGCCTCGACACGTCACTCGCCATCCTCGACGCGCTGTACGCCGAGTTCCGAGATCCGAACTACGCCGCCATGCCGACCCTGCGTCGAATGGTCGCTGCCGGTCGATTGGGTCGCAAGACCAAGGGTGGCTTCTACGACTACTGATCGACGAAGCTCCGAGTCGTCGGCTCTGCTCACGAGTGACGACATCGCTCGCTTCGCTCGGCCGCCTCGTGCCGTGTCCGAGAGCGAGTGGACCTTCGACGAAGTTCCCTTGCCGGAGAGCGAAGACAGCGACCTCGTGTGCATCGGTGCCGACCTCGCGCCCTCGACTCTCGTGTCGGCTTATTCGAACTCGTTCTTCCCCATGCCCGTCGGTGGTCGCAAGAAGGCGATCGGATGGTTCAGCCCCGATCCTCGTGGCGTCGTTCCGATCGGCGGTCTTCGCGTGTCACGGTCGCTTCGTAAACACCTTCGGCGATTCCGCTATTCGGTCGACACGTGCTTCGAGCGGGTGATGCGTGAATGCGGTGACGAACGTCGTCCCCACGGATGGATCGACGACGATTTCGTGCACGCGTACTCCGAACTCAATCGGTCGGGTTGGGCCCACTCCGTCGAGGTGTGGCAGGACGACGAGTTGGTGGGCGGGGTCTACGGCGTTCGTATCGAACGCTTCTTCGCCGGTGAGAGCATGTTCCACCGCGCGACCGATGCGTCGAAGGCCGCACTCGTCGCCTTGATGGAGATCCTCGTGGCCAACGACTTCGAACTCTTCGACGTGCAATGGACCACCCCCCACCTGGTGTCGCTCGGAGCCGTCGACCTGTCCCGCACCGAGTATCGCGAGGCCCTGCGTTCGGCGATCCGTCCCGCTCGACGAGGGAATTCGGCGAGCGCCCCGACAGACTGACGACATGGCCGACGAGACCGTTGCTCCCACCCGCGACGACGAACCACGCCGTGATTCCCCGTGGCTCATGCGCACGTATTCGGGCCACTCGACGGCCAAGGCTTCCAACGAGTTGTATCGCACCAATCTGGCCAAGGGTCAGACCGGTCTGTCCATCGCGTTCGATCTACCGACACAAACCGGATACGACCCCGACTCGTCGATGGCCGCCGGTGAAGTCGGCAAGGTCGGTGTTCCGGTCGCCCACCTCGGACACATGAAGGCGCTGCTCGACAGCATTCCGCCCGGACAGATGAACACCTCGATGACGATCAACGCCACGGCGGCCTGGTTGCTCGCGTTGTACGTCGCCAATGCCGAAGAGCAAGGGGTTCCGCGCCATGCCCTCCGCGGCACGACCCAGAACGACATCGTCAAGGAATACCTGTCGCGCGGCACGTACATCTTCCCGCCCGTTCCGTCTCGCCGACTCATCGTCGACATGGTCGCCTGGTGTGCGAACAACGCACCCAAGTGGAACCCGATGAACGTGTGCTCGTACCACCTGCAAGAAGCCGGAGCGACCCCTGTTCAGGAGATCGCCTATTCGCTCGCCACCGCCGTGGGCGTACTCGATGCCGTACGCGATTCGGGGCAGGTTCCCCCCGAACAGTTCACTCAGGTCTTCGCTTCCATCTCGTTCTTCGTGAACGCCGGAATCCGTTTCGTCGAGGAAGTGTGCAAGATGCGTGCCTTCACCGAACTCTGGGAGCGCATCGGGCGGGAGCGTTACGGAGTCACCGACGACAAAGCCCTGCGATTCCGCTACGGCGTGCAGGTCAACTCACTCGGATTGACCGAGGCCCAACCCGAGAACAACGTGCAGCGCATCGTTCTCGAGATGCTGGCCGTCTCGCTGTCGAAGAATGCTCGTGCGCGTTCCATTCAGTTGCCGGCCTGGAACGAAGCTCTCGGACTACCCACTCCGTGGGACCAACAATGGAGCCTGCGCATGCAACAGGTCCTCGCTTTCGAGACCGATCTCCTCGAGTACGACGACATCTTCGACGGCTCGCACGTGGTGGAGTCTCGGACCGCCGAGATCCGCGACGCCGCCTGGACCGAATTCGAAGAAGTGCTCGCGCTCGGTGGTGCATTCGAAGCGGTCGACCATCTGAAGGGTCGTCTCGTGAAGTCGATGGCCGAGCGGACGCGTCGCATCGAAGCGGGGCAACAAGTGGTGGTCGGCGTCAACAGCTACCGCGAGACCGAGGTGTCACCGCTCGGGGGTGGCGACAAGATCGTGAAGGTCGATCCGGCCGTCGAACGTCAGACCATCGACGACGTGGTCGCCTGGCGAGCCGCGCGCGATCAGGTGGCCGTCGATGCCGCGCTCGTCGAACTCCGACGGGCGGCCGTCGACGGTGACAACGTCATGGAACCCTCGATCGCACTCGCCAAGGCCGGTGGCACCACCGGAGAGTGGGCCGGTGTGCTGCGCGAGGTGTTCGGTGAATACCGCGCCCCCACGGGAGTCTCCGCCGCCGTCGGGAAGCGGCCCGGCGAGTTGGCCGACGTGGCGGCGTTCGTCCGCACGATTCCCGGTGGCCCGCCGAAACTGCTCGTGGCCAAGCCCGGTCTCGATGGCCACTCCAACGGTGCCGAGCAGATCGCCGTGGCGGCGCGGGACTCGGGCATGGAGGTCATCTACTCCGGAATCCGTCTCACCCCCGAGCAGATCGCCGCCAGCGCACGGGACGAAGACCCCGACGTGATCGGATTGTCCATCCTGTCCGGCTCGCACCTCTCACTCGTTCCGGCCGTGATCGATCATCTGCGCGGTCAAGGCGTCGACATTCCCGTCGTCGTCGGTGGGATCATCCCCGAAGAGGATCGACCACGTCTGCTGGCTCAAGGTGTGCGGGCCGTGTACACACCGAAGGATTTCCAACTCGGCCGCATCATGCGCGACATCGCCGAGATCGTCGCCGCGACGCGTTCTTGACGCGAGTCAGACGCTGACGGCGCGCTGCGACTCGATCCAGCGTTCGAGTGCCGGACCGCTCTCGAAACTGGTGATCAGCGCGTAGCGGGGGCGATCGGAGTTGTGCACGACCACGTGCCAGAGTCGCTGAGTGTCGACCACGAAACGAGCCCCCTTGGGCAGTGGCACCCGTCGCTCGGTCGCCGGATCGGGCAGACCCTCGGCATCGTTGTCCATGAGCAACATGTAACTGTCGGGCTGGTCGGTCAGTTCGACCCATGAACGCACGACCCAACCCTCGTCATCGGGATTGAATCGATTGTTGTCGTCGCGGTGGATCGATCGGATCGCCGTGTCACGATCCTGCGGCTCGAGTTTGATGATGCGCACGCGACCGAAATTGGCGCCCACCGAATCGACGTAGCGGCGCAGGGTGGGTGCCTTCTCCGAGTTCACGGTCCAGAGCGCGTCCTTGTCGGTCTTGCCCTTGTCCCAGAAACCACGACAATCGAGCTCTCCGTCGGCCGAGGCGAGTGGCGCGAAGTTGGTGTCCCCGCCACTCTTCCAGTCCATGTACTCCAACGATTCCCATTCGATCGAGGGCACGTGAACGGGCATCGGGCTCAAGGCGACGAAGCCGGTCTCATGAAGGGCGCGCAAGCGCTGATGAGGAGTGTGCAGGGGGATCCCCACCGACCAGTGTTCCTTGGTCGGCCAGAACTTCGCGCCGTCGGCCATGCGGACAGTGTACGAATTCGGGTCAGGGAGTGGTTGGCGCCACCGTCGTGGACGCCGCCGTGGTGGTCGTTGCCGACGCCGAAGGAATTCGTAGGCGTTGTCCGGCCTGAATCGCATCGGGATCGGCGATGGCGTTGAACGAGATCAGTTCGTCCACCGAGACTCCGAAGGACTGAGCGATGCCGAACAGAGTGTCGCCTTGCTGAATCGTGTAGAACTCCTCGGCGGCCGGAACCGTCGTGGTGACCATCTCGGTCGACGGCGCGAGAGTGGGAGCAGCCGTCATCAACGGAAGCGTGTCGATCGAGCCCTCGTCGCTGCCGCACGCGACCAACACGAACGCGGCGACCGAGGCGACCGCGATCGTGGCGAGGAAGGACCGTCTCACGCCACTCATCGTAGAGCCTCGGATCTCGAGTCACTCCCCGCGATTCGCATGGTCGTCAGACCCGGCGTTGCGTCACGTACGCGGCCAAGGCCTCGAGTTCACGACGCGACTCGCCAGCGAGGTCGATCCGGGACAGAGCAGCCACTGCTTCCTCGCTCAGGCGGGCGATGATGCGTTCCATTTCCTCGAGTGCTCCGCATTCGACCAAGACGGATTGGGCGGCAGCCACGTCGGCATCGGAGAGCTGTTCGCGCCCGACGCGGTCGAGTACCGAGCGTTGCGCGGAATCGGCCCGCTCGATGGCGATGGCCAGGAGAGGAGTGGGCTTCCCCTCGCGGAGATCGTCACCCACCGGCTTTCCCGTCACGGACGGATCTCCGAAAACACCCATCACGTCGTCGCGCATCTGAAACGCGTCTCCGAGTGGCAGACCGTACGCACTCAGTCGATCGAGCACCACATCGGCTCGCTCAGGAGCAGCGATCATCGCGCCCAGATGAAGAGGGCGTTCGATCGTGTACTTGCCGCTCTTGTATCGACAGATGCGTTCGGCCTTGTCCCGTCGACGATCCTGTCGGGCGGAGCCCATGAGGTCGAGGAGTTGACCGATGTTGAGTTCGAGCCGCAACTCGTGCCAGATCGACCGCGCTCGATCGGAGACCCCGTCGAGAAGTCGATCACTGATCACGAAAGTCAGATCACCGATGAGGATCGCCATTCCTTCGCCGTAACGACGAGCTTCGCCGCTGCCGCCACGTTCTCGATGTTCGGCCGCGAACACTTCGTGGGTGACCGGCTCACCACGACGACTCCGGGCTCCGTCCATGATGTCGTCGTGGAAGAGGGCGAAGGCGTGCAGAAGTTCGAGAGCTGCACCGGCGTCGACCACTCTCGGGTCGCTCGGATCTCCACCGAGGCCGACGAAACCCCAGTGACAGAAAGCGGGTCGAAGCCGCTTGCCGCCGGCTCCGATCAGACGACGTATCTCGGCCACCGGTGTTGCCAGGTCGGGATCGAAGTCGGACCAGCGAGTCTCTTCACGATCGAGGACTTCGCCGATACGCCTCTCGACACCGCGCGCCAGAGCGATCAGAGACGGCGGAGGGCCAGCGGTCACGGTTTCAGACTACGGGTCGTTCAGTCCTCGAGACCGGCGACGACCTTTTCGATCTGCAACTTGGCGTGACCGATGCGATCCCGGCACACGCGGATCAGTTCCGAGGCTCGAGCGACTCGATCGGCGAGCACGTCGACATCGACGTCGCTCTCTTCGAGTTCGCCGAGTATCGCTTCGAGCTCTTCGAGGGCGGCGGCATAGCCGATCTCGTCCACACTGGTCTCTTCGGACTTCTTGGGCATCAGCTTCTCCCTTCGTTCGCCGACACCACGGTACTCGTGATCGTTCCGTCGGCGATCTGCGTGCTCAGAGTGTCGTCGGAGGCGATGTCGCGGATCGAACGAACGACGGAACCATCGGCGCGGCGGGTCACCGACCAGCCTCTCTTCATCAACTCGCGAGGATCGAGAAGGCGGACTCGGGTCTCTCGTTCGTCGACTCGTCGGGTCTGTTCGGCGATCACCATCGGTGCTCGACGACGCAGGGTGTCGGCATGGGCCACCAGCACCGACGACCGGCTGTTGACGATGCCGCGAGCCGCCGTGGCGAGACGATGGGTTCGATGGCCGAGTCGCTCCTCGGCGCGGGTCACCGCCGTGCGAGTGTGCCCGGCGATGCGATGAGTGAGTTCCGACAACGCGTTCGCCGACTCGACGAGATGTTCACCGGACAATCGTGCGATCTCCGACCACACGGTCTCGGAGGTCTCGATGAAAGCACCCACTCTTTCCACCAGAGCAGCGGCACAAGCCGTCGGGGTCTTGTATCGCCGGTGAGCGACCTCGTCAGCGACACTCGTGTCGATTTCGTGGCCGATACCCGTGACGACCGGAAGTGGACACCGAGCGATGGCGAGGGCGATCGCCTCGGCATCGAAGGTGGCCAGTTCGGCTCGACTTCCTCCTCCGCGGATCACGGCGATCACGTCGAGATCGGAGCGTCGTCCGAGTGCTTCGATGGCTCGACTCACCTGTGACACCGCCGAATCACCCTGCACCGTCACGTCGGCGAGACGGAGGACGAATCCGAGTTCGCTGCGTTCGATCTCGTGGGTGAAGTCGGCCCACGCCGCGCTGCTTCCACTCGTGACCACACCCACACGAAGTGGCACCGGTGACCACTCGAGTTCCTTGTTGCGGTCGTAGTCGCCGGATTCGCGCAGGCGACGAATCAATTCCTCGCGCTGCATGGCGATGTCGCCCAGGGTGAACCGCGGATCGATTCCTCGCATCACCAGGGACAACTTGCCGAAGGGCGCGTAGAAATCGAGTTCGCCGAAGACCCTCACTCGCAGTCCGTTCTCGAGGGTCACGCCACTCTTGCGAAGAAGGGGACGGATCTTCTCGAATTCTCCTCGCCACAGGTTGACGTTGAGTTGAGCCTTCTTGCCGCTCTTGGTCTGTTCGACGAGAGTGAAATAGGTGTGACCACCTTTCACACTGAGTCCGGTGATCTCACCCCACACCCAGAGCCCTTCACTGAACGAATCCTCGAGAACACCATTGATGGTGTCGGCGAGTTCCGACACCGAATAGGTCTCGACATCACTCGTTGCATCGGCCTCGTCAACGAATTCGTCGTCGTCGAAATCGTCGTCGAATTCGGTGTCGAGATCGTCGAACGACATGAACTCAGGCTTCCAGGGTCACACGACCGGTCACGCGACCAGTTCGCGGGTGTCTCACGTCGACCTCGACCACACTTCCCGGTCGGGCCGACACCACCCACTCGTGGCGAGCACGATCGGGGGTGCCATCGGACATCGCTCCCCCGTTCAGGCGGAATCCGGCTCGTCCTTCGAGTTGGCCGAGTTTCACGCGCGCCGGTGATCCCACGACCTCTCCGCCCGCGACCGAAATCTCGACTGTGACGGGAAGAACGAGGTTGTTCTTTCGCGCGAACGCGCTCACGTCGGTGGGCAACCAGCCGGTGTTCGACACGCCGACCGCGACTCGCCACGTGTTCGATCCGAGCGACGTGGCCGAGATCTCGCCGATGGTGAGACGAGGTGAGGCCAGCGCTTGGTGCACTGCGAATTCGGCGTGTGGAATCACTTCTTTCTTCAACAGTGCGAGCGGCGGATTGGTCCAGGTGTGGAAGAAATCGCACCCTCCGATCTCGACCGTGCCGAGATCTGGATGGTCGAAAGTGCGCCACGGAACGTAGGAACCAGGGGCGTTCTCGTCGGTCCACTTGGCAACGGCCAACTCTTGCTCGGTCGTCGGACCTTCGTACCAGATGA
>JBEDFW010000164.1:0-15070 GCA_041174985.1 Actinomycetota bacterium
GGTTGAACCACCGCATCGCCGTCGGGGCCATCGGAGGCCGACACCGCGAGCGAAGGACCGAGAAGACCCAGGACGAGCACGAACAATGCGCCGAGAGCGGTGGGACGCCGAAACATGCTTCGACCGTAACGGAAATCTGGTGCAGGATTTTCACCCATACGGTCAAAATTCATCACCAGAACACCGGGGTGGAACACTGTGTGTCGAAGGGGGGACTTGAACCCCCACGATCTTACGATCACTAGCCCCTCAAGCTAGCGCGTCTGCCTATTCCGCCACTTCGACGAGTGTCGTCACGATACCGCCGGACGCCGAAGGCGCCCAACCGTCACCGGACGAGAAGAAAGCCCAGGCTGAGGATCGACACGACCCACACCAGGACGAACACGAGGGTGATGCGGTTGAGGTTGCGCTCGGCCGCTGCTGATCCCAGTGCGGCTCCGCCCCCACCACCGAACATGTCGGACAGGCCACCACCTTTGCCGCTGTGCATGAGAATGCCAGCCACCATGCCGATCATCGACACCACGTTGATCACGACCATCACGTACATCACCAGATCACGCACGATCGTCGATCCTAACGGGATCGGTCCCGATTGCGATCTCCTCGACCGAGGCCAGGATCACCCGGGGAAATGACAGGCCACCGGATGTCCCTGCCCCCGGTCCACCAGGGCCGGCTCCTCCTCGGCACAACGGGCCTCGGCGCGGGGGCATCGGGTGCGGAATCGGCAGCCGGAGGGAGGGTCGATCGGTGACGGAACGTCACCTTCGAGCATGATTCGGCGCCGGGTGCGCTCGATCGCTGGATCGGGCACCGGAACCGCCGACAAGAGGGCCTGGGTGTACGGGTGGGCGGCCCGCTCGTACAGGGTCTCGGCATCGGCCACTTCCACCAATTTGCCGAGGTACATGACCGCCACCGTGTCGGAGATGTGGCGCACCACTGACAAGTCGTGGGCGATGAACACGAAGGCCAAGCCGAGACGATCCTGAAGGTCCTCGAGGAGGTTCACCACACCGGCCTGGATGCTCACGTCGAGGGCCGAGACCGGTTCGTCGAGAACGAGGAGTTTGGGATCGCTGGCGAGCGCACGAGCGATACCGACACGCTGTCGTTGTCCGCCGGAGAACTCATGAGGAAACCGCCGCGCGTGGTCAGGTGCGAGACCGACCAGATCGAGAAGTTCACGCACTCTCGCCTGATGGTCACCGGCAATCTTCTGCACCTCGAGCGGCTCCGCGATCGACGCGCCCACGGTCATCCGGGGGTCGAGCGAGGCATAAGGATCCTGGAACACGATCTGCATGTCGCGGCGCAAGCCACGCAGATCTGCCGCAGGCATACCGACCAGCTGACGGCCCTGGAACTCCACCGAGCCACTGGTCGGCTCGATGAGTCGCAGGATGCATCGACCGACGGTCGTCTTTCCCGATCCCGACTCCCCCACCAGGCCGAGCGTCTCGCCGGGCGACACCTCGAACGACACGTCGGACACCGCCTGCACCGTGCGCTTGATCGCACGAACACCGGACGATCCGCGAACACTGAAGTTCTTGACCAAATTGCTGACGCGAAGGATCGGCCCGGCACTCATCGAATAGTCACTCATCGAATAGGCACTCATCGGAGCGACACCCCTCGCAATTCGTCGGCCCGCCAGCACGCCGCCTCCTGATCGCCGATCGGACGGAGCACCGGCATCTCTTCGGCGCAACGTTCGACCGCGTGGGGACAACGAACACGGAACGCACAACCCGAGGGAGGATCCATCATGTTGGGCGGAGAGCCCGGAATGGGCTGCAAGCGATCTCGACCGACGGTCGGCAACGACTGGAGCAAACCCTGCGTGTAGGGGTGCGTCGGATGGGCGTACAACGCGTCGACGTTGCCCCGTTCGACCACCCGACCGGCGTACATGCCTTGCACACGATCGGCGACCCTCGCCACGACTCCGAGGTCGTGCGTGATGAGCACCACCGCCGCTTGCGATTCCGATTGAATTCGCTGGAGAATCTCGAGGATCTGCGCCTGCACGGTCACGTCGAGGGCCGTGGTCGGTTCGTCCGCGATCAGAACCTCGGGTTCATTGGCGATGGCCATGGCGATCATGACGCGCTGACGCATTCCTCCGGAGAACTCGTGCGGGTACTGACGGGCGCGATCGGTCGGCTGCGGGATACCGACCTGTCCGAGCAACTCGATCGCACGCGACATGGCCGCCTTGGTGGAGACCTTGTGATGAGCACGGATCATCTCGACGATCTGATTGCCGATTCGGTGTGTCGGATTGAGAGCCGACAACGGATCCTGAAAGATCATCGCCACTCTTTTGCCTCGAACTTCGCGCATGATCTTCGACGACGCACCGACCAATTCGGTGCCACGAACAGTGGCCGAGCCCTCGATTCGTGCCGACTTGGGCAGGAGACCCATGAGACCCAGGAAGGTGACGGACTTGCCCGAACCGGATTCACCGACGACTCCGAGGATCTCCCCGGCGCGCACGTCGAGATCGACTCCACGCACAGCCTGAACGTCACCGAACAGTGTCGGGAACGTGACACGGAAGTCGCGCAGCGACAGAACCACCTCTCCACTCACCGGGCACCGTCCAGTTTCGGATCGGTCGCGTCCCGGAGACCATCGCCGATGAAATTGACGAACAGGGTCACGAGCACGAGGAGAACACAGGGGAAGACGACCAACCACCAATAACCGGGCAACAGGGCCCCCTTGGCCCCGCCGACCAACTTGCCGAGTGACGTTGATCCGGCGCCGGGCTGTGGTCCGTAGCCGAAGAAACCCAGGGTCGCCTCACCGATGATCGACGACGACACCGAGAAGGTGAGCGCGACGAGGATCGGTCCGGCCGAGTTGGGAAGCAGATGCCTCAAGACGATGCGCACCGGTCCGGCCCCGAGCGCTCGAGCCGCCTCGACGAACTCCCTTTCCTTCAGGGCCAGAACTTGGCTGCGCATGAGACGAGCGACACCCATCCAACCGAAGAGCACGAACAACACGATCACGAATCGGATGGAGGTCGGTTTGCCCACGATCGGCTCGAGCCAGGACACGCTCGACATCACGCTGCGCAGAACCAGAAGTGTCACGAGGAAGGGGAAGGCGAGGAAGAGATCGGTCACTCGCATCAGCACGTCATCGAGCCAGCCTCCCCGCAGGCCGGCGATGGCCCCGATCGTGACGCCGAGAATCGTTCCGAAGATCGCCGACGCCAGGCCGATGAAGATCGAGATCCTCAACCCGTAGATCAGACGGCTGTAGAGATCACGACCGATGTCGTCGGTTCCGAGCCACGCGATGCTTCGTGGGGACAGGAACTGGTTGGGATTCTCGGGAGACGTCTTGAACACGGCTTCGTTCACCCCGTAGCGAGCCGTGAGTGGAGCGAGAACGACGAACAGAACCATGAGACCGAGGACGATCAACGACACCAATGCTGCCCGGTGCTTCACGAACCGGCGAATCGCCATACGAGTGGGCGACAACGACTGAGAAGCGAGACCGACGGAGGCGTCGGTGGTGTCGACGGACGGATCGTTACGGTCAGCGTCCAAGTCGAATCCTCGGGTCGAGCACGGCGTACGAGACGTCGGCGATCAGGTTGAACACGATCACCACGAGGGTGAAGAAGAACATCCACGGCATCATCTGCGGGAAATCCCCGTTGTCGTAGGCACCGAGGAAGAAATCGCCGAGGCCGGGGTACGAAAAGATCCGTTCGGTGATGATGAGACCGCCCAGGATCGCTCCGATGTCGATGGCCGCCACCGTGACGATGGGGATGAGCGCATTGCGCAGCGCGTGGCGAACCAACACGCGCCGTTCGGTGATTCCCTTCGAGCGGGCGGTGCGCATGTATTCGGAGTTGAGCACTTCGAGCAACGACGCCCGCATGTACCGGGTGTAGACCGCCACGATCTGGATCACGACCACGGTGACCGGCAGGATCATGTGCTTGATCATGAGCACGAGATCGAAACCTCGCTGACCGGGTGGATAGACGCCCGACGTGGGCAACAACGACGACCCGAACCAGCGGTTCCAGTAGACGGCGAAGACGAGCTGCAGGATCAAGGCCGATACGTACGGCGGAGTGGAGATCGCCACGAAAGCCGCCGTGTTGACCGACGAGTCGCGCAGTCCACCGGGCTTCAAGGCGACGTACACACCGAGAGCGAGCCCGATGATGATGCCGAGAACCGTGGACACCAGCCCGAGTCGGAGCGTGTTCATCATCGCGTCGCGGAACTCCGGCCAGACCTCGCGACTTCCCTTGATGCTTCGCGGCCAGTCGAAGGTCACGAAGCCCTTCAGCCACTGGAAGTAGCCCCGCACGTACCCGCCGAATCCCTCGTAGAGACCGTTGGTCTCGATGTACTGCTGGATCTTCTTGGCCGAGGCTCGCTGATTCACGCGGAGGTAGCTCGCCAGCGGATCGGTTCCGACCCTCAGCGCCACGTAGACGAGAAACGTGACGATGAGAAGCATCGGAAGCGCCCACAGCAGACGACGCAACACGAACCGCAGCACGCTTCCCCCTCCCCCAGAACTACCTCAACGATAGTCACAAACGAGAACGGGGGCCGGCCTTGCGGCCGACCCCCGTTCGAGACGTCAGAAGTTCTGGATCAGAGAACTTCGACGACCGGCTCCGAGGCCACCAGGTTGGTGATCTCGAAGTTTCCGTCGTTGGTGGTGTCCCACACGTTCGGCAGAACCGGGAACGCAGTGGTCCAGACCATCCAGGACGAGTTGGCACACTCGGTGACCGGGTTGAGACACTCCGGCCACTGCTCGGCACCGAGAACGATCTGACCGTCACCGTCGACGTCTTCCCACTTGGAGAAGTTGTTGAAGGCGCGGTAGTTGTTCAACTCGCCGTCGACCGGACCGCCGACGCGGTCAGTACGCCAGAAACCCGACTTCGGGAACTGGAACAACGGCAACATGACGTGGTCGCCAGCCATGAGAGTCATGACCTGCTTGACGAGTTCGGCGCGAGCCTCCTCGTCGACCGTCACGTCGGCTTCCTTCAAAAGGGCCGTGGCTTCCTCGTTGCACCAACCGGTGGAGTTCTGACCCTGCTGACCGTTCTCTTCGCTCGGGATCTGATCACAGGCGAAGGACGAGGTCAGGTAGGCCGGGTCCGGCGGAGCGGTGCTGATGTACATGGCCATGTCGTAGTCGAGGGCTGGGAGACGCTGCTGGAAGTAGCAAGCGGCATCACAGTTGTCGGCGACGACGTTGAATCCAGCGGCCTGGAGCAGCGGGATCAAGTACGCCTGGGTGTTCTCACGACGGGTGTTGCCGGTATTGATGATCCAGCGGATCGTCGGAGCTTCGGCACCGTCCTGGGCCCAGTAGCCATTGGCGTCCTTGGCCCAACCGTTCGACTCGAGAAGGGCGATCGCACCCTCCGGGTCGTACTGACCGGCGAAAGCGTCGTTGCAGTAACGACCGGGGACGATCGGACCACACTCGAGGAGCGTGCCCTGTCCGTCCGACAGCGGGATGTAGATCTGCTCGAACACGCCCTGACGGTCGATCGACTTCACGAACGCCTCACGGAAGATCGGGTCGGAGAACGGACCGCCACGGTTCGGGTCGGACTGGAAGTAGAAGCCTTCGTAGTCGCCGCCGAACTCCACCTTGCTGGCGATGTTGGCGTCCGACAGGGCCTCGGTGATTCCAGCGAAGAACTGCGGGTAGATGAAGTCGACTTCACCGGCGAGGATCGCCGCACTCTGGGTGTCGAAGTCGGCGAAGGGCACCATCACGATGCGCTCGGTCGCCGGAGCGTCGCCCCAGTAGTTCGGGTTCGGGGTGTAGACCAACTGCTCGGGGCTCCACGACTCCATGATCCACTCACGACCGGAGATCGAGATCAGATCGGCGAAGTCGGCCGAAACGTCGTTGCAGTCCTCGACCGCAGCGGCCTTGATGAGACCGCCGAAGAGAAGCTTGTACGGCGCGTAGACCGTCGAGAACTCCACGACCACCTGCTGATCGCTCGAGCCAGCGGCAACCGAGATGATCTGGTCGTAGCCGGTGGTGCTGATCGAACCGGGTGTGTTGAGAGCCGCGTTCACGGTGCACTCGAAGTCGGCGACCGTGATCGGGCTGCCGTCCTCCCAGACCGCGTCGGGGTTGATGTCGATGGTCAGCCGCATGGCCGCCTCGGCTGCCGGAGCTTCGGTGTCGGCCGGAGCTTCGGTGTCGCCCGGAGCTTCGGTCGCGGCCGGGGCCGACGTTTCTTCGGACGATGAGTCGCCGTCGTCGCCACCACAGGCAGCCACGACAAGGGACACACCGGCGAGAAGGGCGAGCAGCTTGCTCGTCTTCTTCGTCATTTGTGACCTCCTGGTCGGTACGTGGAGGGTTCGGGTCCGTGGACCGCGGAAAACCGCCCGACGGCCATCCTCCCCGAAGGCCGCGGCTCGGAAAGATTACCAGCCGTTCATCTCCCGGTCAGCCGAACGTACGTGCCGAACCTGCGTGCCGGACTGGGCGGCCGGACTGGGCGGCCGGACGGGGCGGCCGAGGTCAGGCGCTGTGCTGAGGGAATTGGATGATGCGAGCGAATTCGTCGGGATCGAGGCTGGCCCCGCCCACCAGGGCCCCGTCGATGTCGGGTTGGGCCATGAGTTCGGCGATGTTCCCGGCCTTGACCGAGCCCCCGTATTGGATGCGAACGGCATCGGCGGCTTCCCGGGTCCAGGTCGTGGCCACGGTGTCACGGATGGCCCGGCACACCGATTGGGCGTCAGCGGCTGTCGCGGTGAGGCCGGTTCCGATCGCCCAGATGGGTTCGTAGGCGATGACCAATTGGGCGACCTGCTCGGCCGTGCGCCCGGCGAGTGAGTCGCGCACCTGGCCGGTCACCCGTTCCATGGTTCGTTCGGCTTCTCGTTCGTCGCGCGTCTCACCGACGCAGACGATCGGGACCATGCCGTGAGCCTGAACCGACGCCACCTTGCGTGACACGTTCTCGTCGGTGTCACCGAACAACTGCCGACGTTCACTGTGTCCGCAGATCACGTAACACACGGCCAACTTGGCGAGGAAAGGCGCTGCGATCTCACCGGTGAACGCGCCCGAGTTCTCCCAGTGAACGTTCTGGGCACCGAGCACGAATCGAAGCGAATCGGCCTCGATCAGCGTCTGGACACTTCGCAGGTCGGTGAAGGGTGGATGCAAGGAGACGTCGACCTTCTCGAAGTCGTCCTTGGAGACCAGGTAACTCAGTTTCTGGACGATCTGGATCGCCTCGTAATGATTGAGGTTCATCTTCCAGTTGCCGCTGATGAGCGGTCGGCGATCAGGACTTCGCGACATTGGGTGCCTTTCTCAGAGCGGCCAGTCCGGGCAGGTCGCCCAATTCGAGAAGTTCGAGCGAGGCGCCTCCGCCGGTCGACACGTGGTCGATCCGATCGTCGAGACCGAATTGCGCGAGCGCAGCGGCCGAATCTCCCCCGCCAACGACCGTGAAGGCCTTCGTCTCGGCCATCGCCTCGGCCACGGTGCGCGTCCCGTGGGCGAAACGTTCGTCCTCGAACATGCCCATCGGACCGTTCCAGAAAACCGTGCGAGCGTCCATGATGATGTCGGAGAAAGCCGCCGCCGATCCGGGACCGATGTCGAAGCCCTTGGCTCCCGGTGGCAGTCGTCGACCGAACGTGGCGTAGCGCCCGTCGGCGTCGACTCCGGTGATGTCCTCCGGCAGATGAATCGGCTTTCCCCGTTCGAGCAAGCGTCGGCACGTGTCGACCTGATCGGGTTCGAACAACGAGTCCCCGATCGGAAAACCTTGGGCGGCAAGGAACGTGAAGCACATCGCGCCGCCGATGACGAGGGCGTCGACGACCTCGAGCAGAGCCTCCACGACACCCAATTTGTCGGAGATCTTGGAACCACCGAGAACCGCCACGAAAGGATGCTTCGGACGTCGACGGAGCTCGAGGAGTACCTCGACCTCCCGAGCCAGCAGTCGACCCATGGCCGACGGAAGAGTCCGCGGCGGCCCGACGATGGAAGCGTGAGCGCGATGGGCGGCTCCGAAGGCGTCGTCGACGTACATGTCGACGTCGGTGATCAGCGAGGCGACGAAGGAGTCGGAGTTGCCTTCCTCTCCGGAATCGAACCGCAAGTTCTCTCGGAGCTCGACGCCGGGAGCCAATTCGGCGAGCCGACGGGCCACTGGTTCCATCGAATACTTGGGATCGGGTGCGCCTTTCGGACGACCGAGATGACTGGCGCACACCACCTTGGCGCCACGCTCGGTCAACCATTGAATGGTCGGCAGAGCGGCGCGAATACGGAAATCGTCGGTGATGCGCCGTGAACCGTCGGGACCGGTTTCCATCGGCACGTTGAAATCGGTGCGAACGAGGACACGGCGACCCGACACCTCTCCGAGGTCTTCGAGCGTGGGGAGATCACCGATCATGGATCAGCGGCGCTTGATCTTGCTGCCGGTGTGCAAGGTCAGGTCGACCAATCGGTTGCTGTAACCCCACTCGTTGTCGTACCACGCGAGAACCTTGGCCATCTTGCCCATCGATGCGGTGAGGCCGGCGTCGAAGATGCTGCTGTGGGGGTCGGTCACGATGTCGCTCGACACGATCGGATCCTCGGTGTATCGCAGGACTCCCTTCAGAGGGGCCGACGACGCGGCTTTCTTGAAGGCGGCGTTGATCTCCTCGACCGTGGCCGACTTCTTCAGGTTCACGGTGAAGTCGACGATCGATCCAGTGGGTACCGGAACTCGCAGCGACGTACCGTCGAGCTTGCCCTTCATGCTCTCGAGGACCAGGCTCGTGGCTCGAGCGGCACCCGTGCTCGTGGGGACGATGTTGATCGCCGCTCCTCGCGCCCGTCGCAGGTCCTTGTGCGGACCGTCGACGAGCATCTGATCACCGGTGTAAGCGTGGACCGTCTGCATGAGACCTTCGTTCACGCCGAAGGCGTCGTCGAGAACCTTGACGAGCGGCACGAAACAATTGGTGGTGCAACTGGCGTTCGAGACGACCTGATGCTTCTTGTGATCGAAATCCTTGTGGTTCACGCCGTACACGAAGGTGGCGTCGGCGTTGTCGCACGGAGCCGACACGATGACCAAGGGGGCCCCTCCGTCGAGGTGAGCCGCCGCCGAATCGCGCTTGGTGAAGATTCCGGTGCTCTCGATCACGAGATCGACCCCGAGATCTCCCCATGGAAGATTCTTCGGGTCGCGCTCGCTCAGGACACGAATCACCTTCCCGTTGACGCTCACACCGTTCTTGGTGGCCTTGATCTCGTCGGGCAGCACACCGAGCACCGAGTCGTACTTCAGGAGATGAGCCATGGTCTCGAGCGATCCCAGGTCGTTGACAGCGACGATCTCCACGTCGGCCTGACGTGCACTCACCGCACGGAAAAAATTCCGCCCGATACGACCGAAACCATTGATACCCACTCGAACGGTCACCGAAGTCTCCCTTCACCGGCGTTCGAACCATCCGGGTCCGAACGATCCCGTCGGTGAAACTAGTTCCGACCGAGGAACCGGACGGGCATCGGCTCGTTCTCAGCGACCGACGTCACGATGCCCAGTTCGCACGGGTTGGCCGCTCTGGCGGAGTTGTGCCGCGATCTCCTCGGCCACGGCGACCGATCGGTGACGTCCTCCGGTGCAGCCGATGGCGACCGTCAGGTAACTCTTGCCCTCGTGGGCGAACTCCGGAAGCACCCCGGCGAGCAGGGCCACCGCATCGGAGAGAAACCGTGTCGCAGCCGGTTGATCGAGCACGAAGCGACGGACCGGCTCGTCGAGTCCGGTCATGGGCCGAAGGTTCTCGTCCCAGTGCGGATTGGGGAGGAATCGAACGTCGAGAACCATGTCGGCGTCGATCGGAATGCCGTATTTGAATCCGAACGATTCGATCGTCACGTCGAGTCGTTCACCCCCACTGGTCTCGAAGACGTCGAGCAGACGAGACTTCAGTTGGTTCACGTTGAGATCGGTGGTGTCGATCACGAGGTCGCAATCGGCTTTGATGGCCTCGAGAAGACGACGTTCCGTGTCGATCGCCTCGAGCAGTCCGTCCGACTCGACGGCCAGCGGATGCCGGCGCCGCGTGGCCTCGTAGCGACGCACCAACTCCGAGGTGGTGGCGTCGAGATAGACGACGCGCACTCGGTGTCCGGCGGCTCGAAGACCGGCCACTTTGGGCATGAGTTCGAGGTGTTGGCGACCGGCGACGAGAGCGAGCTTGTCGATCGACGACGACGGCTGACTGGCCAATTCGACGATGGTGTCGACGAGGGTGGTCGGCAAGTTGTCGACCACGTACCACCCGAGATCCTCGAGCACGGCGGCGGTGGCGCTTCGACCCGCGCCGGACATGCCGGTGATCAAGAGAATGTCAGTCACCGACGATCACGCTACTCGTGCGGCCGACCGTCGGACCGTCATCGCTTCTCACTGCGCAGATACAACAGGCGCGGAATCGTGGCCGCCGCTTCGTACTCGGCTGCGCGCGCGAGGAAACCCGGCGGTGGCGCCGGCTCCTCCATTCCCGTGAGGACGAAACCGTGTCGAACCAGCGTGTTGACGTAACGACTGAGCGGACGATGAATGAAGGGGATGAACACGTCCTTCTCCACCTCTTCGACCGTGTGCTCCTCGACGAGGTAGTCACCGATACGCCAGTACTGCTCAGGCGGATCCAGGATCTGGTCGTCGATCCAACCGCTTCCCGGCGTCTGCAGCAGCGGGTGGTTCAAGAAGAAGGCGAATCGTCCACCCGGTCGCAGGGTCCGGGAGATTTCGGAGATCGCCGAGTCGACGTCGACGATGTGCTCGAACACGAGACAGGCGACCGCCGCGTCGAAAACGCCGTCCCCGAACGGAAGACGGGCGGCCTCGCCCTGCAGGATCGACGTGTCGAGTTCGGCCCGGGCCCGGCTCCTTTGATCGGCGACCTTCACTTGATTCCAGGTCGGATCGAGGCCGACGACACAGCTTCCGTGCGCCGAGGCGATCGCCCGCCCGATCTGACCGTCACCGCATCCGACATCGAGGATTCGCCCGTAACCGGCCAACTCTCGGATCGCCATCGGCACGATCTGTTCCTCGTACTCCGGATCGGCGCCATCGGTGAATCCTTCGATCCACCAGGCCGCGTGTTCTTCCCACAGATCGTCGGTCACCCGTTCACCCTAGGTCCACCGGAGCCGAGCCGAGTCGACTCACTAGGGTCGGCCCATGACGATGTTCTCCGTATGGCCTTCTCCCGAACGGCCGTGGCCCGAACTCCGTCGCCTCGCCGAATTCGTCGACGACGGCTCGTGGCATTGCCTCTGGTACGCGGATCACTTCATGCCCAACACACCCGATGGATCGGTTGCCGACGGTGACGTCCACGAGGTCTGGTCGATGATCGCCGCCCTCGGAGCCGTGACGACTCGAATCCGCCTCGGATCTCTGGTGTCTCCGACCACGGTTCGCCATCCCGCCGTACTCGCCAATACGGCGGCCACCATCGATCGCATCTCCGACGGTCGTCTCACTCTCGGGATCGGGGCCGGCTGGCAGATCAACGAACATCACGCGTACGGAATTCCTCTCCTCGACAACAAGGAACGAGTGGACCGATTCGAGGAGGCGGTCCACGTCATCCGCGGTCTCCTCACGAACGAGCGAACGACGTTCCGGGGCCGCCACTTCTCCGTCCACGACGCTCCGTGTCAGCCACGTCCGATCCAGACACGTCTTCCTCTGCTCGTGGGCACTGGCGGACCACGAATGTCGCGACTCACCGTCGAGACGGCCGACGAATGGAACACCTGGGGAACTCCGGAAGTCGCCGCCGAACGAATCGGCGTCATCGATCGGGCGTGCGAACGCGCCGGACGTGATCCACGATCACTCCACCGGTCGGTGCAGGCGCTCTTCTTTCTCACGGACGATGACGAGCACGCCGAGAAGATCCGAGCGACTGCACCCGCGGATCGTTCGGTGATCGGCAACGACGACGTGGTGGCCGAAGCGATCGCGCGCTACCGGGATCTCGGCTTCGACGAGGTGATCTTTCCCGACTTCACCCTCGGCGGCGACGCCGATCGTCGACTCGCGTCGTACGAACGAATCAGGTCTCGGATCCTCGGTCGTTTCCGCTGATCGGTTCGTGAAATTTGGCGTGCACGGCGCGCGCGACGTCGTCGGGTAGCCACGAGAGGCCCAGCAGATCCTCGAGACTCGCCTTCTTCACCGCCGACACGCTCCCCATCGTCTTGATCAGCTTTTTCTGACGCGCTTCGCCCAGGCCTTCGATCCCCGAGAGCGCCCCGGTGGTCATTCTCTTGGCACGAAGTTCGCGGTGGAACGAGTTGGCGAACCGGTGAGCTTCGTCGCGAATTCTCTGGAGCATGAAGAGGCCTTCACTTCCGCGCCCGAACACGACTGGCTCCGCACGGCCGGGAACGAAGACTTCCTCGAATCGTTTGGCGAGCGATGCCACGGGGATCTCGGCCTCCAGACCGAGTTCGGCCACCACCTCGATCGCCACTCCGAGTTGACCCTTGCCGCCGTCCACCAACAAGAGCTGGGGTGGATAGGCGAACTTGCGTGGTCGATCGTCTTCTCCTCCGATCAGCTCGTCCCGCTCGCGCAAATAGGCCGAGAGTCGACGATGGAGGACCTCCCGCATCGCCGCGTAATCGTCGTTACCCGCGACGGTCTTGACCTTGAAGCGGCGATATTCACGGCGCGACGGAAGGCCGTCCTCGAGTACCACCATCGATCCCACGTAATCGGTTCCTTGCAGGTGAGCCATGTCGTAGCACTCGATGCGCAAAGGTGCTTCGGAGAGCCCGAGCAGATCCTGGATCTCGGTCAAGGCACGACTGCGGCTGTTGTGGTCGCTCGCCCGCTTCAGACGGTGTCGGACGAACTCCTCCTTGGCGTTCGTCCGCACCGTGTCGAGCAGGGCCCTCTTGTCACCGCGCTTGGGCACCCGAACCTCGACCTTCACTCCTCGCCGCTCCGAGAGCCATGCCTCCATCGCCTCGACTCCATCGGGGAGTTCGTCGACGAGCAGACCACGAGGAATGCCGAGAACGGGTTCGTCTCCGTACAACGATTCGAGGATTCGATGCGTCAGACCGGCCGGCGTCACGTCCTCCACTTTGTCGACCACGAAGCCTTTGCGTCCGACCACTCGACCCCGGCGCACGTAGAACACTTGAACCGCAGCCTCGAGCTCGTCGTCGACGATCCCGATCACGTCGAGATCGTCCGTCCGCTCGGCAACCATCTGCTGTTTCTCGACGGCTCGTTCGACCGACTGCAGACGATCTCGCAGGCGGGCCGCTCGCTCGAATTCGAGGCTTCGCGAGGCTTCTTCCATGAGACGGCGCAATTCGTCGACGACATCGTCAGTGTCTCCGTCGAGGAATCGAGTGAGGTCGGCGACGAGGCGGCGATAGGCATCGGGAGCGATTTCGCCGACACAGGGTCCACTGCACTTCTCGATGTGGAACAGGAGACAGGGGCGGCCGAGTCGCTCGTGCTGGACGAACTTGCCCGGACCGCACGTTCGCACCGGGAACGTCCGCAACAAGAGGTCGAGTGTGTCTCGGATCGCGTACGCATGGGGAAACGGACCGAAATAGCGCGTCCCTTTTCGACGGGTCCCCCGCATCACGAAGGCTCGCGGCCACTCCTCGTCGACGGTCACCGCGAGGAACGGATAGCTCTTGTCGTCACGGAGCCGAATGTTGAAACGAGGTCGATGCTCCTTGATGAGGTTGTATTCGAGAATGAGTGCTTCGAGTTCGTTGCGAACCGTGATCCACTCGACCGATTGCGCTTCGGCGACCATCTGGGCGGTACGCGGGTGGAGCTGGGCCGGGTCCTGGAAATAGTTCGACACCCGGGCCCGCAGGTTGGCGGCCTTCCCGACGTAGATGATGCGGCCGTGAGCGTCCTTGAACTGATACGAGCCAGGCGAATCGGGAACACCGACCGGACGATCTCGCATGTCGTCAGCCTACGAAGTGGTGGACGACCGAGATCCTGCCCTCGCCGTGGTGGGCAGCAGATCGCGCAGGAAGCGACCGGTGTGACTCCCCTTCGCCGCTGCGACGGTCTCCGGCGGACCTTCGGCGACGACGGTGCCGCCGCCGTGGCCCCCCTCGGGTCCGAGGTCGATGATCCAGTCGGCGGTCTTGATGACGTCGAGACTGTGTTCGATCACGAGAACCGTGTTTCCTTGGTCGACCAGTCGGGACAACACGGTGAGAAGTCGGCGAACGTCCTCGAAGTGGAGACCGGTCGTCGGTTCGTCGAGTAGGTAGATGGTGTGCCCGGTGCTGCGCTTGGCCAGCTCAGTGGCCAGCTTCACGCGTTGGGCTTCGCCGCCCGACAGGGTGGGCGCCGATTGTCCGAGCCGCACGTAGCCGAGTCCGACGTCGACGAGTGTCTGCATGTGGCGAGCGATGGCCGGCTGGTTGGCGAAGAATCCGAGCGCTTCCTCGATCGGCATGTCGAGAACGTCGGCGATCGTCTTTCCTTTGAAGGTGATCTCCAGCGTGTCACGGTTGTAACGAGCGCCTTTGCACACTTCGCACGGCACGTACACATCGGGCAGGAAGTGCATCTCGATACGAATCGTTCCGTCGCCCGAACAGGCCTCGCATCGACCTCCCTGCACGTTGAACGAGAAGCGGCCGGGCTGGTAACCCCGCACCTTGGCCTCGGCCGTGGTCGCGAACAGTTTGCGGATGCCGTCGAACACGCCGGTGTACGTGGCCGGATTCGAGCGCGGAGTCCGGCCGATCGGCGACTGATCCATGTCGATGACCTTGTCGAGAAGTTCGACTCCGTTGACACGGCGATGTCGACCCGGCGCTTCTTTGGACTTGTAGATCTTCTGCATCAAAACCGGCAGGAGGATGTCGCGCACGAGGGTGCTCTTGCCGCTGCCGGACACCCCGGTGACCGCGACGAAGCATCCGAGCGGGATGCGCACGTCGATGTTCTGCAAGTTGTGCTCGCGCGCGC
>JBEDFW010000165.1:0-8925 GCA_041174985.1 Actinomycetota bacterium
GATTGCTCGTGGAAGCCGGCGACGACGCCGACGTCGACGATCTCGACCGGGTGTTGACCGGTGTCTACCTCGAATTGGCGGCGGTTTCGCTGGCCACCCCGGGTCACGACGTCGGTGTCGCGACTGCCGGTGCTCTTCTCGACCTGTGGGATCGGCGCGACACTCCGCGTGACGACCGACGTGGTTCGCTCGGCGTCGATCCTCTCGGTGCGTGGTTGCGTACCGGAGGTGCCGTCGATCTGGTGAGTTCCTGGAACGACACCGCTGCGCTCGTCGCGCGGGCACGCACCGCGGCTCCGAATGCTCGCGTGGTCACCATCGACGGAACCGTGTGGCACGACGCCGGCGCCACGCCCGTCCAGGAATTGGCCTGGACCATTGCAGCGGGCGCAGTGGCGGTTCGCGCTCTGGTGAGTGATGGGCTGGCCATCGATGCCGCACTGCGCTCACTCGAATTCCGGTGGTCGGCGACGGCCGATCAGTTCACCACGATCGCCAAACTTCGTGCCGCTCGCCGTCTCTGGGCGCGAGTCGCCGAGGTCGCAGGGGCGAGTCCCGACGCGGCCGCGATGTTCCAGCACGCCGACGGATCTCGCGCCATGCTCACCCGTTACGACACGTACGTGAACACACTCCGCTCGACCGTCGCCTGCTTCGCCGCCGGCGTGGGCGGGGCAGACGCCGTGTCCGTGTGGCCACATGACGCTCTCATCACCCCGGGTGGATCACGTCACGGCCGTCGTCTGGCGCGTAACACTCAGTCGATTCTGCAAGCCGAATCGAACATGTGGCGTGTCATCGATCCGGCCGGTGGATCGTGGTTCGTCGAATCGCTCACGGACGACCTGGCCACCGCGGCCTGGGCCGAGGTGCAGGCCGTCGAAGCCAAGGGTGGAATCGTCGACGCCGTCGTGTCCGGTCACGTCCACGAGGCGCTCGGTCGTGCTCTCGAAGCTCGCCAGCAGGCCGTCGCCACCCGTCGTCGTCCGTTGACCGGCTTGAGCGAGTTTCCCAACATCGCCGAGAACGCCCCCGACTTCGTGGCGACACCGGCCGTCGAATCGGGCCCGCTGTTCGAACCGTTGCGTCTGCGTCGTCTCGCGGAGGACTTCGAAGCCCAACGTCGACGAGCCGACGTGCACACGTCGACCACTGGTCGTCGCCCGCGAGTCTTCCTCGCCACCCTCGGAACGCCGGCCGATCACACCGCACGTCTGACGTTCGCCAAGAACTTGTTCGAAGTGGCCGGAATCGAAACGGTGCCGGGTGAGGTTCACGAATTCGGTGCATCTGGTACCGCCGTGGTGTGTCTCTGCTCGTCCGACCCGATCTACAAGGATCGAGCCGCCGATGCGGTGACCGCTCTGCGCGCAGCGGGTGCGACTCGCGTGTACCTCGCCGGCCGTCGTCTCGAAGTGGCCGGAGTCGACGAAGAAGTCGGAATGGGTAGTGACGTCCTCGACGTCGTGACCCGAGCCCTCGATCACCTGGAGGTCGCACCGTGAGCGTCCCCGATCTGTCGAACATCGAACTCGGAACGATCGGCGGGGCCGGAGATCGTGCTGCGTGGTCGGAACGCGTGAAAGCGACGACCGGGCACGAGCCGAGCGATTTGGTGTGGACGACACCCGAAGGCATCGCGGTTCCGCCTCTGTACACCGCCGACGACGTGGCCGGTCTCGACTTCCTCGGCACCTACCCGGGTCTGAAGCCGTACCTTCGCGGTCCGTACTCGACGATGTACGTCAACCAACCGTGGACGATTCGTCAGTACGCCGGCTTCTCGACGGCCGAGGAATCGAACGCGTTCTACCGTCGCAATCTGGCCGCCGGACAAAAGGGTCTGTCGGTGGCCTTCGATCTGGCCACGCATCGTGGTTACGACAGCGATCACCCGCGCGTGGTGGGCGACGTGGGAATGGCCGGCGTGGCCATCGATTCGATCCTCGATATGCGACAGCTGTTCGACGGCATTCCACTCGATCAGATGAGCGTGTCGATGACCATGAACGGTGCGGTGCTCCCGGTTCTCGCGCTCTACATACTCGCCGCCGAAGAGCAGGGTGTGGCGCCCAAGCAACTCACGGGCACGATCCAGAACGACGTGCTCAAGGAGTTCATGGTTCGCAACACCTACATCTATCCACCCGAGCCGTCGATGCGCATCATCTCCGACATCTTCGCCTTCACCTCGCAGGAGATGCCGAAGTTCAACTCGATCTCCATCTCGGGTTACCACATGCAGGAAGCCGGAGCGACCGCCGATCTCGAACTCGGCTACACCCTCGCCGACGGCGTCGAGTACCTCCGAGCCGGCGTCGAAGCCGGACTCGACATCGACGCCTTCGCCCCGCGTCTGTCGTTCTTCTGGGCCATCGGCATGAATTTCTCGATGGAAGTGGCCAAGATGCGTGCCGCTCGTCTCCTGTGGGCCAAATTGGTGAAGCAGATGGGGGCCAAGAGCGACAAGTCGCTGTCGTTGCGCACGCACAGCCAGACGTCGGGCTGGTCGCTCACCGCTCAGGACGTGTTCAACAACGTGGTGCGGACGTGCGTGGAGGCGATGGCGGCGACTCAAGGTCACACGCAGTCGTTGCACACCAACGCGCTCGACGAGGCGCTGGCGCTGCCCACCGATTTCAGTGCGCGGATCGCCCGTAACACGCAGTTGTTTCTGCAGCAGGAATCGGGCACCACGCGAGTGATCGATCCGTGGGGTGGCTCGTACTACATCGAGAAGCTCACGCACGACGTGGCTCGTGCGGCCTGGACGCACATTCAGGAGATCGAAGAGGCCGGTGGCATGACCGCGGCCATCGAGGCGGGCATTCCGAAGATGCGCATCGAGGAAGCGGCGGCCCGCACCCAGGCCCGCATCGACTCCGGCCGTCAGCCGGTCATCGGTGTGAACATGTTCCGCCCCGACGAACACGAATCGATCGACGTGTTGAAGGTCGACAATTCATCGGTCCGTGCTCAGCAGCTCGCCAAGCTCGAACGTCTGCGGGCCGAGCGCGATCAGTCGGTGGTCGACACCGCTCTCGCTCGGCTCACCGAGGCGGCGGCCCGCTCGGTCGACGGCCGGCGTGAGCCGGGTCTCGGTCAGAACTTCCTCAAGTTGGCGGTCGATGCGGCCCGTGCCCACGCCACCGTCGGCGAGATCAGCGATGCGATCGAGAAAGTGTTCGGGCGCCACACCGCGGCGATCCGTACCATTCAGGGTGTGTACCGCAGCGAGATCGGCGAATCACCCAACGTGAAGTTGGCCCGCGAGATGGTCGAATCGTTCACGACCAAGCAGGGTCGTCGCCCGCGCATCATGGTCGCCAAGATGGGACAGGACGGGCACGACCGTGGCCAGAAGGTCATCGCCACGGCGTTCGCCGATCTCGGTTTCGACGTCGACGTGGGTCCCTTGTTCCAGACCCCGCGAGAAGTGGCACTGCAGGCAGTGGAGGCCGACGTGCACATCGTGGGCGCGTCGTCGCTCGCTGCCGGTCATCTCACCCTGGTCCCCGAGTTGCGCGCCGAACTCGAGAAGTTGGGACGGGGCGACATCGTGATCGTCGTCGGCGGAGTCATCCCCCCGCAGGACTTCGACGAGTTGCGCGCCGCCGGTGCCACGGCCATCTTCCCGCCGGGCACGGTGATCGCCGACGCGGTCATCGACCTCATGGGAGAACTCGAGCGGCGTTTCGCCTGACCGGGCGCGCGCGATCGTCATGGCTCAGCCGATCGACCTCGACGCCTACGAGGCGGGTGTTCTCGCCGGAGATCGCACCGCTCTCGGTCGAGCCATCACTCTCGTCGAGTCGAAACGAGCCGATCATCAGGAGCTCGCCCAGTCGCTCCTCGCACGGTTGCTCCCGCACACCGGTCGGAGTCATCGAGTGGGAATCACTGGTGTGCCCGGAGTGGGCAAGTCGACGTTCATCGATGCCCTCGGTACTCATCTCACCACGACCGGGCATCGAGTCGCGGTGTTGGCAGTCGATCCGTCGTCGACCCGCACCGGAGGGAGCATTCTCGGCGACAAGACCCGCATGGCCCGACTTTCGATCGACGAACGCGCTTTCATCCGCCCGTCGCCCAGTTCGGGCACTCTCGGGGGAGTGGCGGCTGCTACTCGTGAGGCGATGGTGATCGTCGAAGCAGCCGGTTACGACGTCGTTCTCGTCGAGACCGTCGGAGTCGGCCAGTCGGAGACCGCAGTGGCCAACATGACCGATTGCTTCCTCGTGCTCATGCTCGCGCGTACCGGCGACTCGCTCCAGGGCATCAAGAAGGGCGTTCTCGAGTTGGCCGATCTCTTGTCGGTCAACAAAGCCGATGGATCACACGTGACCGAGGCCAAGGCCGCCGCGCGCGAATTGGCGACGGCTCTCGAGTTGCTTCATCCGCCCGGAGCCTCGTGGATTCCGCCGGTGCTCACGTGTAGTGCGCTCACCGGTGACGGAATTCCCGAACTGTGGTCGCAGATCCAACAGCACCGTGCGGCCATGGAGAAGTCGGGTGACTTCACGCGCCGTCGGGTGCGTCAGCAGATCGAGTGGATGTGGTCGACGGTCGAAGAACGACTCGTCGAGGATTTCCGGCGGCGTGATGACGTGCGCGAGCGAGCGGCTCGCCTCGAGACCCAGTTGGCCGAGGGTTCGATCACCCCGACGGCCGCCGCACGGCAACTGCTCGACCGGGACTGAATTTCGTCCCCACGAGGGACTTTCAAGATTTCCTCGAAAATCTTGGGACCGTGTAACAGATCGTCTCCTCGGGCGATGACCAGCCAGGTTCGTCAGTGTGTCGAACCCCTGAGCAGAGGAGTCAGTCCATGAATCGCTTGATCGTTCGAGCCCTCAATCGTCTGTCGGTCCCGAGTGACGACCAGACCCGTGACCAGGGTGGCGTGGCCGCCGAATACGGAGTCCTGTTGGCCGGCATCGTCGGAGTCGTCGCCATCGCTGCCGCCGCCCTCGGTGGCCGCATCGGCGGACTCTTCGACTCCATCCTTCCCTGATCTCGGTCAGGAATCGACCGTCGTGATGTTCCGTCGACTCCGTCGAACGACGGACGATGGAGTGGCCGCCGTGGAGTTCGCTCTCGTGCTGCCCCTCCTCGTCGTGCTGTTGTTCGTCATCGTCAACGGAGGGCTGGTGTACCTGGATCAGTTGCACCTTCAGTCGGCGGCCCGCGATGCGGCCCGCATCGCGTCGGTCGAACCCTTGCAAGCATGTTCGACCGCCCTGGCCGAGCTGTCCGCCAACGATGTCGGCACGCCTTCGTGCGAGATCGTTCAGGACTGCTCGCAGGGCACGGTCGAGGTTCGACTCTCGTCGAGCCAGAGCATTTCGATCCCGGTGATCGGAAACAGGACGGTGAATCTCGATGCGTCGTCGACGTTCGTGTGCGCACCGTGACGCGAGCGACCGCGGGTCGGTCGCAGTGGTGGTGGCCGCCGCCTTCGTCCCACTGACGATGGCCTTGGCAGCCGTCACCGATGGAGGAAGAGTCTGGGTGGAGAAGCAGGATCTGCAGAACGAGGTCGAAGCATCGGCTATCGCCGTGGCTCAGACCATCGCCCTCGGCGGTTCGTCGTGTGCTCCATCGGCCCTCGCTCTCGTCGATGGCCAAGCCACGTGCACCACGTCGGTTCGATCGAACGGTTCGGTCGCCACGGTGACCGCGGCCGACGACGTCGATCTCTATTTCGCCCAACTGTTCGGTCGGGATTCGGCTGGTATCGACGCCGCTGCGTCGGTGAGAATCGGTCCGGCCGAGTCGACGAGTGGTCTTCGACCGGTCGCCATGTGCATCGAGAGTTCTGGCCTCGTCGAGTGGTTGGCATCAGGAAAGACTTCGACGGCCACCTACACGATTGGTATCGATGCGGAGAGCGCGGCGTGCGGCAGCGACGTGGCCGGCAACTGGGGAGTGCTCGACTTCGACGGCGGCTCGAACTCGATGAGTGATGCGCAGAACTGGATCGCCCAGGGGTACGACGGTTCGGTATCGGTCGGTGATTCGGTCGACGGCGACCCGGGCATTCCGTCGCCGGCGCTCGATCTCGACGAATTGGTCGGCCAGTCAGTAGTTCTGCCGGTCTTCGAGAACCCGCGCCTCGAGGGCTCGAACGCGATGTACGACATCGCCGGTTTCGTGAAGGTGCGCATCGTCGAAGTGAACCTGTCGGGTTCGGCGAGTCGGCGCAACGTGAAGGTGGTCTTCGAGAAAGGTGCCGTGAACGGAACGGCGGGGGACAGCGACGCCCCGGACTTCGGTCTCTCGTCGTGGTCGGTGTGTTCATTCGATGGAAAAGGTGATTGTTCGTGACCAGTCTTCAATCTCTGAAACGTTTTGCCCCGGCGCTCCTGGCCTTCGTGCTCGTCGCCTTCGGCACCTTGATGGTGTTGCCCAAGGATGACGACGTGGCCAACGCCGATCAGCGTCAACCCACGCTGGTGCTGACCGACGACGCCGAAGCCGGAACTCCGATCGCCGATCTGGTGACCGAGGTGCGGATGCTCGAAGTCGACGCACGCGCGACCGGCGCGTTGACGTCGATCGAGGGCCTACCCGAAGGTGTGCTGGTCACCGATCACGTGGCCGGACAACAGCTCTTGGCGACCTCGTTCGCCGCCAACGTGGTCGAGGGTCTCGGAAAGGGTTTCGTCGCCGTCTCGGTTCGGCTCGATGCGCAACGCTGGGTCGGACCTCTCGTGACCACCGGCGACGTGGTCGACGTGTACGACATCGGTGTCGACGCGGCCACACCGATCGCGCGGGAAGCGGTGGTTCTCGAGGCCCCCGCACCCACTGATCTCGGTCCGCGTGACGAATCGGTCATCTCGCTCGGTGTTCCCGAGAGTTCGTTGTCGGAGGTGCTGGTGGCGGCCAGTGCCAATCGCATCTGGTTGGTGGGCGCATGAGCACGAACAAAGCTCCGGTCGTCGCCGTGGTGTCGCCCAAAGGCGGCAACGGCAAGACCACCGTGTCGTCGAGTCTGGCCGTTGCAATGGGTCGTCGCCATCAGACAGTTCTCGTCGATCTCGACGTGCACTTTGGTGACGTCGAGTACGCCCTTCGTTTCCATCCCATCCATCGTCTCGACGATGCCGTGCGCCGCTTGCAGGAGAACCCGAAAGTCGATCTGGCGGCGATGCTCGCCTCGCACCCGACGGGCGTGGAGGCACTGTGTGCACCGGGCAACCCGGTAGAGGCCGATCGCTTGGCCCCCGCCGACGCTTTCGCCGTGGTCGATCGTCTCATCGAACTCGGTCGTCCGGTGGTGCTCGACACCGCCGGGGGAATCAGCGACTACACCCTCGGTGCGCTCGACCGCGCGACTCACATCGTTCTCGTGAGCGGAACCGACGTTCCGTCGGTGCAAGCCGGCCGCAAGTTGATCGACACCATGACGCAACTCGAGATGTCGGTGTCGAAGGTCCATCTCGCCGTCAACCGATCGACGACGCGAGTCGGTTTGTCGGTGAAGGACGTCGAGGCCGTTCTGGGTATGACGGCCGAACTCGAGATTCCCGAACATCCGAGCGTGGCCGCCGCCATGAATCAGGGATCGCCGGTCACCGAGTCGTCCCCACAGAGCCCCATCGCACGCGCCTTCTTCGACTTCGCCGATCGAATCCTCGGTGTCGACGACGTCGTGGTGCGACGACGTTTCGCTTTCGGTGGCAAGTCGTGAGTTTGGCTGCGCGCGCAGATCGGGTGACGTCCAATGTCACCCCGATTCGCCCCTCGACGATCGAGGACGAGGAATTCCGACTCCCGTCGCGCGACGAGATCGGCGACATCGTCGCCCGTGTCCGCGATCGTCTCTCGGAGGTTCCCGAGCGTGCCACCATGTCCGACGATCGTCTGCGGGTTCTCGTCGAGTCGCACGTCAGTGCCGTCATGTCTCTTCCCGATGTGGCGTCGTCGGTGGTCGACTCCGTGAGGGTTCGGGCCGCGGTCCTCGACGAGTTGCTCGGCTTCGGTCCGCTACAGGATCTGCTCGACGATCCGAAGGTCTCCGAGATCATGGTGAACGGCCTCGAGGCGGTGTTCGTCGAATCGAAAGGAATGCTTCGGCGCACCAATCGATCCTTCGACTCGAACGAGCAGTTGCTCCGGGTGATCGATCGCATGGTTCGTACGTCGGGCCGCCGAGTCGATCAATCGTCGCCGATGGTCGACGCCCGCCTTCCCGACGGTTCGCGACTGAACGTCGTCCTGCCGCCGCTCGCCGTCGACGGTCCGTCGATCACGATCCGAAAGTTCACCGCCGGCAAATTGACCACCGACGATCTCGTCGAGCACGGGTCGCTCTCGGTGGAAGCCGCCGAATTCCTCCAGGCGGCCGTCGCCTCGAAAGCCAACGTGTTGGTGAGCGGCGGAACCGGAACCGGAAAGACGACGATTCTGAACATCCTGTCGTCGTACATCGGTCGCCACGAGCGCGTGGTGACGGTCGAAGATGCCGTCGAGCTCTCTCTCGACCTGCCCAATTTGATTCGTCTCGAGACGCGCCCGGCCAACTCGGAAGGAGCGGGGGAGATCTCGATTCGCGATCTCGTTCGCAACTCTCTGCGCATGCGCCCCGATCGCATCGTCGTCGGCGAGGTTCGCGGAGCCGAAGCACTCGACATGTTGCAGGCGATGAACACCGGTCACGAAGGATCGTTGTCGACTCTTCACGCCAACGCGCCCCGTGACGCTCTGCGACGCCTCGAGACGATGGTGCTCCTGGGTGGAGTCGAACTTCCCCTGCGGGCCATCCGCGAGCAGATCGCTTCGGCGATCGACGTCATCGTCCAACTCACTCGTGATGCAGCCGGTCGTCGTTTCGTGTCGTCGATCACCGAAGTGGTCGGCATGGAGGGTGACGTCGTCTCGACCGCCGATCTCTTCGTGCGTACCGGTGGCACCATGGAT
>JBEDFW010000166.1:0-3234 GCA_041174985.1 Actinomycetota bacterium
GATCGCATCATGGTCTTCGGATCGGAGTTGTCACCATCGGGATCGTCACCGCGCAGCAAGGCCGCTGACACTCGTCGCGCCTCGGCGTCCTGCTCGACTCCCGAGCGGTACCACGGCAGGATCTCTCGCGAGATCGCCGCGTCGTACTCGACTGCCAGATCGAACAGTTCCTGCGAGCTCTGTCCCGAGAACTTCTTCAGCGATTCGCACATCAGATGCGCGCCCCAGTACCCGATCGAACAACCGCGTCCGTACAACGGGTTCGTGCAGATCACCGCGTCGCCGACGGGCAACATACCGAGCACGAGCGGCTTGCCGTCCACCACGTACTCGCGGTGGCGATTGAGCAAACCGGCCATCACGTACACACCGTCCATGATCGGATCGGCTCGACCGTCGAGATACGGCGCGGTGGCGACGAGATTGCGAGCGGCTGCGTCGAACACCGCCGGATCGGCGAGACGAGTGCGCAGGTCGGAGTCGTCGGTCGGGGCGGCGAGTGTGATCGAGAAAGTGCGATTGTCACCCACGAACACGCCGTACTTGATGTAACCGAGATCGCCACCGATCGGACCACTGCGCGGCGGATATTCGGCACCGGGCTTCAAACGATAGAAACGCGATGCGTAGACGATGCCGGTGTCTTCGACGAACTCGGGAACCGGTCCGACACCGATGTCGGTCAACCATTCCGGAAGCACCGAACGACGTCCACCGGCCACCACCACGAGATCGGCTCGGCGTTCCGAGCCATCTTCGAGTCGGACCCCGGTGATGCGCTCGAGTCCGGTTGCGTCATCGGTCTCGTGCAACAGACCATTGACACCCACACCCACCTGGAAGCGCACCCGACCTTCGTCGAGAACGACTCGACGCAGTACCCACTCGAACGTGGTGCGTCGACAGGTGAGCATGGTGAGTTCGTCGTCACCGGGTTCGGGGGAGTAGTTGGTCATGGTCGGCGGGAGGTCCTCGCCGAATCGCAGTTCGGTCGCCCCGGCCTCGTAGAGACGGGCCACCACATCAGGCTCGTTGTGCTTGAGCAGGGTCACGAGTCGGGCCAGGAAAGCGTGGCTGTGGCGCACCTGGGGTGCTCCCCGCCGATCCCAGAAGAAGGCCTCGTCGGGCGAGTCGGGCATGGGGGTGTCGTCCCGTTCGATGACGGTGACTTGGTGCCCGGCTCGGCTCATCTTGAGGGCGGTCGAGAGGCCCGACACCCCTCCGCCGACGACCACGATGTCCATGAAACCCGAGCGTACGGCCCTCGGGGCCCGCGATCAGAGCCGGAGGATGTGACGCCGTCGCCGGCGGCTCGCCGGTTGTCGCTTAGCACTCGTGTCCGTAGAGTGCTAGCACTCGCGTGAGCCGAGTGCGAACGGCCCGCCGGTCACCCCCTGGCCGGCGGCCCCGGATCACTCCTTGCGCACCGTACAACTCACATCTCCGACGAAAGGGACACACATGGCGAAGATGATTGCGTTCGATGAAGAGGCCCGCCGCGGCCTCGAGGCCGGCATGAACAAGTTGGCCGACGCCGTCCGCGTCACCTTGGGACCCAAGGGCCGCAACGTCGTTCTCGAGAAGAAGTGGGGCGCCCCCACGATCACCAATGACGGCGTGTCGATCGCCAAGGAGATCGACCTCGAGGATCCGTACGAGAAGATCGGCGCCGAGCTGGTGAAGGAAGTCGCGAAGAAGACTGACGACGTCGCCGGTGACGGAACCACCACCGCCACGGTGCTCGCCTGGAGCATGGTGCGCGAGGGTCTCCGCAACGTCGCCGCCGGCGCCAACCCGATGAGCCTGAAGAAGGGCATCGAGGCCGCCGTTGCTGCGGCGATCGCGTCGATCCGCGACCTCGCCAAGGAAGTCGACAACAAGGAGCAGATCGCTCAGGTCGCGTCCATTTCGGCCGCCGACACCGAGATCGGTTCGATGATCTCCGATGCCATCGACAAGGTGGGCAAGGACGGCGTCATCACCGTCGAAGAGAGCCAGACCTTCGGCATGGAGATGGATCTCGTCGAAGGTATGCGCTTCGACAAGGGCTACATCTCGCCGTACTTCGCCACCGACATGGAGCGCATGGAGGCCGTCCTCGACGACCCGTACATCCTCCTCGTGTCGTCGAAGATCTCGACCGTGCGCGACATGCTGCCCGTGCTCGAAAAGGTGATGCAGAGCGGTCGCCCGCTCGTCATCATCGCTGAAGACGTCGAAGGCGAAGCTCTCGCCACACTCGTCGTCAACAAGATTCGTGGCACCTTCAAGTCGGTTGCCGTCAAGGCCCCCGGCTTCGGTGAGCGCCGCAAGGCGATGCTCCAGGACATGGCGATCCTCACCGGCGGTCAGGTCATCAGCGAGGAAGTCGGTCTCAAGCTCGAGAACGCAACCCTCGATCTGCTCGGCCGCGCCAAGAAGATCATCATCACCAAGGACGAGACCACTCTCGTCGAGGGCGCCGGAAGCGACGACGACATCAAGGGTCGCATCAACCAGATCAAGACCGAGATCGACAACACCGACTCCGACTACGACCGTGAGAAGCTCCAGGAGCGTCTCGCCAAGTTGTCGGGTGGCGTGGCCGTCCTCAAGGTCGGCGCGGCCACCGAGGTCGAACTCAAGGAGAAGAAGCACCGCATCGAAGACGCGGTGAGCACCACCAAGGCCGCCATCGAAGAAGGTGTCGTGCCCGGTGGCGGAGTTGCTCTGCTCCGTTCGCAGGCCGCGGTTCTCGCCGCTGCCGAGAAGCTCTCCGGTGACGAAGCGACCGGCGCTCGTCTGGTCGCCAAGTCGCTCGAGGCACCGCTCAAGCAGATCGCCGAGAACGCTGGTCTCGAGGGTGGCGTCGTCGTCGAGAAGGTGCGCAACCTGAAGGGTTCCGAAGGCCTCAACGCCGCGACCGGTGAATACACCGACCTCGTGAAGTTGGGTGTCATCGACGCTGCCAAGGTGACTCGCTCCGCCCTACAGAACGCGGCATCGATCGCGGCCCTCTTCCTCACGACCGAAGCGGTCGTCGCCGACAAGCCCGAGCCCGCGGGTCCGGCGATGCCCGGCGGCGGAATGGAAGATTTCTGAGCCGTCCCTCGACTCGTTCGAACGTGCAGGACCCCGGGTCATCCCGGGGTCCTGTCGCGTTGGCGACGGCTCGGGCCGCCATCGGTTTCGATGCCGACATGCCGTTGCTCTCGGCGGCTCTCGGCGATCTCGGCGTTCGCCATGATGCCGTGG
>JBEDFW010000167.1:0-9924 GCA_041174985.1 Actinomycetota bacterium
CCGAGCATCACATCGACCTGGAAGTGCTCCTCGAAGGCCTGACGTTCGAGGAAGGCTCGCTCGAACGCGTCGCGCAGAGCGCCGATCACATCGGTGAACACGTGGTCGAGCACGATCGGAACGCTACAACGCGTTCACGGAACCAGGCGTTCGTATCTCCACTGCTGACCACCGAAGCCGTCGAGCATCACGAGTCGATTGCGAGCACCGGCGGCGTCGGCGTCCCCCGACTCGTATCCGGCATCGCCGTTCCAGAGGAGGACGGCCGTCCCGTCGACGGTTTGTGCGGGTCGGGTCACGTAGGCCGGTGGTTCACCGCGCCCCGACCACACCGATGCGGCGCTCTCGGCCAACTCGTGCAGAGTCACGATCGTGGGAGGTGCCATGGGCAAACTGGCCGACAGCGCGGCATCGGGTGCCAGCCACCGGTGGTCGACGATCTCGTGTCCGTCGATGCGCACGTCGTCGCCGCGCCACGGGGCGACGAAGAACCAGGTGGTGAAACGCACCGGTGCCATGAGCGGTGGCGTCCAGTGACTCCAGGTCACCAGACTCTCGCGGGCCACCTGCACGCCCACTTCTTCGCGGGCTTCGCGAACCGCGGCCGAGGCGGCCCGCTCGAGTTCGCTCTCTCCGGCGTCGGAGTCGTCGACCCGACCTCCGGGGAACACCCACATGCCGGCGAAGGCACCCACGTCACTGCGTCGCAACATCAGGACTTCGAGTCCGCACGTCGACGCCGACGATTCGCGAGCGACCACGACCGTGGCCGCCGGACGGCTCTTGGCCGCCTTGCCGTCGTCGCGTGGTTCGACACCCGAGTTCACGAGGCTGACTGTACGAGATCGGACTGCGAGGGCTCGGGTCGATCGTGCGAGACTTCGCTCGTGACGACATCCTCCGAATCCCTCGTACTGCTCGACGTGGCCGACGGCGTGGCCACCATCACGCTCAACAATCCGGGCGAACGCAACACACTCACGGCACCGATGGTCGCCGAGATCGTGGCGGCCATGGATCGCATCGAGAACGATCCGGGAATCGGCGCGATCGTGGTCACCGGCACCGCGCCGGCGTTCTGTGCCGGGGCGAACCTCGGCAATCTGCGCGAGAGCACCGAAGAGAGTCTCGGCAACATCTACGAAGGCTTCCTGCGCATCGCGCGCAGCGATCTGCCCACGATCGCCGCGGTGAACGGCGCCGCCGTGGGAGCCGGCATGAACCTCGCCCTCGGTTGCGACGTGCGCGTCGCGGCACGACGGGCCAAGTTCGACACTCGCTTCCTGCAGATCGGAATTCACCCCGGTGGCGGCCACACCTGGATGTTGCGACGTCTGGCCGGACCTCAGACCACGATGGCCACCGTCGTGTTCGGTGAGATCGTCGACGGCACCGAAGCCGAACGGCTGGGCATCGTCCATCGTTGTGTGGAAGACGATGCGCTTCTGGCCACGGCGCACGAGATGGCGGCGCGCGCCGCATCGGCACCGCGCGAACTCGTGATCACGACCAAGAAGACGATCCGCGACATGGCCGACGTGCGCACGCACCCCGAGGCCGTGAAGCGCGAGCTCGATCCACAGATCTGGAGCACACGTCAGCCCTGGTTCGCCGAGCGCTTGGCCGCCCTCCAGTCGAAGATCTCGAGCAAGAAGTCCTGATCGCTCCGGGTCGGGACGAAAACCCGGACGGGTGGTCTTGACTCTCGATTCCAAAGGAGTACGGTTCGACTCAAGGGGAGGCTTTTCAACGGAACCTGTGAAAGGGGGACCGATGAGCAAGCGTCATCGCACCGAGGAGGCGGTTCCGCTGCCTCGTGCCGAGCAACGGGCCCACGCCCACGCGGAACGTCACCGTGTGAAGAGCGAGCTCCATCTCTTGGCTGAACAGGTGAGCCACGGCGTCGAACCCGACGACGTGGTCGAGCCCGGAGCCGAGTGGAAGCCGCTGCATCATCACGATGCCGAACGGGCGATCAAGAAGATCTCCGGGTCGCGTCGTCTGCGCCACTGGAAGCGCAAGGAGTGGAAGCGGCGCACCGTCGTGCGGCAGGCCAAGAACGAGGCCTACCGGCGACTCGCCGACACGGCCTGATCGGTCAGAGCCAGAGCGTCGCGAATTCGTCGCGTCGCTCGAGCCATTCCTCGTACGTGATGCCGTAGCGCACGTGGTCTTCCCAGACCCCGTTGATCTCGAGGTATCGCAACGCCGTTCCTTCGTCGCGGATGTCGAGCTTCTCCATCACGCGGCGGCTGTTCTGGTTGCGCGGCACGATGCAGATCTCGATGCGGTGCAGGCCCAGTTCTTCGAAGGCGTAACGGAGCAGAACCACCACGCCTTCGGCGACCAGCGACTGGCCGGCTCGCTTCTGATCGATCCAGTAGCCGACGGTTCCGGTCTGGAGAGCGCCGCGCACGACGTTGTTGAGGTTGATCTCGCCGGCGAAGGCGTTGTCGACGAAGAGGCCGAACGCGTAACCCACGCCGGTCTGCCGGTCGCGTTCGCGCTGGCTGCATCGAGCGCTGAATGCATCTCGATCGGTGGTCGGATCGGGGGCGTGCGACGATCGCTTCGGCTCCCAGACCGTCAACCATTCGTGGTTGCGCCGACGAACCTCCGACCAGGCGGGAAAATCGGGGGCACCGAGTGGCCGTAGCAGCACCCGTCGTCCGTACAGGCGCAGCCCCGAGCTCGTGCGAGCCGGATGCGATTCGGGGGAGCGGTAGCGAGTCATGGCGACTCCAGCAGTTCAGCACAGATGCCGTCCATGATGTTGTGCGCAGACACGAGAATGTCGCGGGCGTCCCAGCGACGCATCACGGCCACCAGGACGCACAACCCGCCCACGATGACGTCGGCGCGATCGGCCGGCAATCCGGGGTTGTGCACACGATCGGCCAGCGACTCGGTGGCAAGAGTGCGAAAGACGTCCTCGACGGCGGCGCGATCGAGGCGGAAGCCGTGCAGTGCGGCCGGGTCGAACGTGCGTTGGCCGACTTCGACGGCCGCGGCGGTGACGATCGTGCCGGCCGTGCCGACCAGTTGCGTCACGAGTGCGAGGTCGGGCACGTCGCGCAACGCGTCGTCGAGCAAGTCGTAGGCGTCGCCGATCGCGTTGGTGAGTTCTTCGGGGCGGGGCGGATCGCCCAGCAGATAGCGCTCGGTGAGGCGCACCGCGCCCACGTCGAGACTGCGAACGGTTCGCATGCGCACACCGGATTCGGTCCGTTCACCGAGTACGAGTTCGGTCGAACCTCCGCCGATGTCGACCAGAAGATGCCAGCCGGCACCGACGGTGAGACCGGTGAGTGCACCACGGTGGGCGAGGCGTCCCTCGTCGTCGCCCGACAAGAGATCGGGCGGGCGTCCGATCGCGTCCGTCACTGCGGCGAAGAACTCGGCGCGGTTCGAGGCGTCGCGGGCGGCGCTGGTGGTGGTGACCCGCAGATCACGGGTGACGTCGACGCCGTGGCGCGCGAGGACGTTCGCGTAATCGCGTAGCACCGCGCAGGTCCGGTCGATCGATTCGGGCGCGAGACGACGGTTGGCGTCGACGCCGCGTCCGAGACGGGTGACGTTGACGATGCGCTCGACCTCGTCGCCGTTGGCGTCGCGCACCAACAGATTGGTGGAGTTGGTGCCGATGTCGACGGCAGCCACTCGGCGCGTCACGAGTTCGCTCCTTCGTCGAGGCGGGCCTGCACCCATCGTCCGACCGGATCGTCGCCACCGGCCAGGAAATAGGCGTAATGGGCGTGAAGACACTTCACGCCGGTGCGCGTGCCGGCGACACCACCCGACGGACGCGGACCTTCATGATCGACGGGCACGAGGGCGTCGCGTTCGACGGCGTACCGCTGGTGAGCGGCGGCCAATTCGTCGGGGTCGACTTCGGCCTCGGCCCGATCGACCGCCCCATCGGCCTCGAGTCGACTCACCGTCACGTATTCCTTCTCGCCGCAGAGCCAGTAGAGCGTGGGCATGGGCGTTCCGTCGTGCAGGAACGGCTCGTTACGGATGACGATCGGATCACCGGTCGCGTCGCGGACGACGACGGTGAAGGCACCGCTCGGTTCGCGACCGAGCAGGACGCGGACCCGATCGAGGTCGCTCAACTCTTCTTGCGACGGAAGATGCGACGAACGAAGAGCAGCACGGCGGCCAAGCCGGCGAGCAAGGGAAGCACGCGCTTCATGACGGCCCCGCCAGCCACGTTGCCGAGGTCGAGCGGCTCGGCCGCCGGACCTTCGATCTTGCGGATCTGCGGTTCGCCACTCGGCGCGCTCGACGTCGCCGCCGCAGTTGCCGCCGGTGCCGGAGCCGGCGCTGCGCCCTGTGTCTTGATCAGCTCGTTGAGATTGTCGGAGAACTGGGCGAGCAGCTTCTCGCTCACGTCGGCGAGTGCGCCGCGACCGAACTGCGCGACCTTGCCGGTGATCGAGAGATCGGTGACGAGGTTGCAGGTGGTCGACGATGCATCGACGGGGGTGAGTTGCGCGGTGATGGTGGCCGAGGCGTTGCCCTTACCGCCGGTGTCGCGACCCGATGCCTTGAGCACTGCTTTGAAGTCGGCATCGTTGCGCTCGGCGAACTGTGCCTCACCCTTGAACTGGGCGGTGATGGGGCCGACCTTGATCTTGACGCCACCCTTGTAGACGTCGCCGTGCACCTCTTCGAGTTGGGCGCCGGGCAGGCAGGGTGCGATGCGCTCGAGATCGGTGAGGATCTGCCAGGTCTCGGCGATCGGCTGCTTCACGGTGAAGGAATGGTTCAGTTCCATCGGTCGAGATCCTCCTGGGTGTCGATATCGGCACTCGAGCCTTTGCAGGCTACTTCTCCGACGAGTTCGGGACGCTGGCCGATGACGTGTCGCGCGCCCACGTCACCGGTCGTCGGTAACAGCGACCACACCGATCGATCGAGTCGAACCGGATTGCCGCGTTGACCGTCGTACGACGCGACCGTGATCGGAGAGCGACCAGTGGCGACACGTTGCCAGCATTCGGTCGACACCAAGGGCTGATCACCGAGACCGATCACCACGGCGTCGGCACCGAGTCGCTCGGCGGTCGCCACGCCGACCTGCACCGACGTGGCCTGGCCCTCGGCCCAGCGCGGGTTGTGAGCGACCTCGAAACCGGGTCGATCGAGAAGGGAGTCGGGGATGTCGGCTGCCCCGGTGACCACGACGACATGGTCGAATCCGGCCCGCTCGACGGCGTCGAGGACCGTGTCGAGGACGGTGGTCGATCGGAAGGGCGCCAGGAGCTTGTGCGTGTCCCCGTGAAAGCGGGATCCGGCTCCGGCGGCCAGGACGACGGCGACTGTGGTCACACCTCCATCATGACCAGTGAGCAGGGGTTTCGGGTGGAAGAGGGGATTGGTTTCGGGGTGACTCTCGTCCGTGGGACCCCCTCGACTGGAATGTTGCGATTTCGTTGCAATAGGGTGACGAAATCCGTCATCGCCGTCATTTCTCGACGGTCCGGCTGACCGTCGTCGCCGGAGCCGTGTGCCTGGGAGCCGTCATGGGGCCCGTGGACGCGCATGCCTCGAGTCAGCGCCTGGCCGATCCGATCGCCGAATACGCGAGCGGTGCCCTGGTGCTGGCCCAGTCGCCGGCCACCACCGTCGAATCGGCCACGTTCGTGGCGTGGCGCTCTCGGGTGGCCGCCGACGTAGCGGCTCGGCTCGAGGTCGATGCCGCGCACCTGGAGGCCGTGTGGGCCGATGCCGACGCCGATCACCAGATCGCCTTGTTGGCCGCATTGTCGCAACTCGGTGTGCCGTACCGCCGTCGTTCGAGTGATCCTGAGAAAGGTTTCGATTGCTCGGGTCTGACGTCGTACGCCTGGGCCCAGGCCGGTTTCGATCTGCCGCGCAACTCGACGGCTCAGATGCGGGCCGGCGAAGAACGCTCTCTCTTCACCGCGCAGGCCGGCGACCTTCTTCGATATCCGGGTCACGTCATGATGTGGCTCGGAGTCGGTCGGGCGATCGTTCACTCTCCCGAGACGGGTGGAGTGGTCGAAGTGAAAATCCTGTCGGAGCGATCGTTCCGACGCAGCAAGTTCTTCGATCCGAGCTGAGCCATCCGTCAGGAGACGGAGTCAGAGAGAACCGGCGAACACGGCCGGGTCGACCGTTGTGAGCACCTCTTCGGTGTCGATGAAGAGGTCGGCGGCGTCGAGTGACGCAAGCACACCGAGACCGTCGAACGCGCAATACGACTTCTGCTGCGTGATGCCCGACGTGTCGACGACCGGAACTCGCACGCACGAGGCCGGGCGATCGGCGATGCTGCGTCGTTCGAGGGTGGAGTCGCCCACGGCGACGGTCGCGTCCTGACGGAGTCGATCGACGATCGCCATGCGGAAGATTCGTGAGTTGAGCATTCGATCGGCCACCTTGGTCTCGTCGACGCCGGGTGTGCACAGGTTCGTGATCACCGAGCAGGTGATGGTGGAACCGTCGAGCCGGGTGATGTAGCGAGTGTCGGCGATCTGCACGCTCGTGCCGTTCAGGGGATCGACCGCGATCGAGCCGTCGGTCGTCTGCCCGCCGAATTTCGTGGTGATGCGGTAGACGACCGTGAACGCAGTGCCGTCGGGTGGGGCCGACAACACGTCGACGACCGTGGAGATCGCCGTGTCGTCGACCGGGGGGAGTGTCTCGTCGGTCACGAGCCGCGGCCGTTCACCGGTGAAACATCCAGCGAGGAGAAGGCCGAGCCCGCCGACGGCGAGTGCGTGGCGGACACGAAGCACTCGTTCAGCCTACGGCGACTCGACCGACGATCGAGTGCGCCTCTCGACGACGGAGTGCGTAGCGTGATCCCGTGATCGAACTCGACGCCGCGACCTTTCTCGTGCAGTGGGCCGTGGGAGGAATGGCGGGGGCGTGGTTCACCACCCGCCAGCGCGAAGTGGGTGTCGGTTACGGATGGCTCCTGCGCGTGGTCTTCGGGTCGCTCGCCATCGCGGGCACGATCATCGGATTCGGCACCGACGGTGGCTCGGCCACTCGCGTGCGCGACGCGGCCGCGGCCGTCGTGTCGCTCGGCATCGTCGTGGCGCTGGTGTCGAGTGTGTTGCGTCGTCGCGCCGACGACGGCAAACGATTCGACCCTCGACTCGATCTCGTGCCGGCACTGGTCGGAACGGTTGCGCTCGTCGCCGCCGGAATCGACGCCGGCGGCAACGACCTCGTGGCCACCGTGCGGATCGTCGTGGGAGCGGCGTTCCTCGGCTTCGTCACCGATGCCATGTTGCTCGGCCACTGGTACTTGGTTCAGCCAGGTCTGCCCCGCCGTCACATCAACGAGATCGTGGCGGCTTTCCTCGTGATCTGGCCCTTCGAAGTTCTGGTCATGTTGTTGCCCACCGGAATGTTCAGTGTGTTCAGCGGAACCGTCGACGACGGATGGAGCGGTCAGCTCGGATGGTTCTGGGCAGCGTGCGCCGTCACCACCGGCGTTCTGACCGTCGTGACGCAGCGCGCCCTGAAAGAGCGCTCGTACTCGGCCGTCATGGCGGCGACCGGGCTCATGTACTTGGCGATCCTGACGGCTTTCGGCACCGATCTGGTGGCCCGCGCCGTTCTGCAGGGCTGACGGTCAGGCGATGATGCCTGCGGCGCGCAGAGCCGCCGCATCGAGACCGATCTCGTTGACGATCTCGTCGCTGTGCTGACCCGGCATGGGAGCCGGATCACCCACGCGTGACGGTGTGTCGGAGAAACGGGCGGCCGGTCGAGGTTCGCGCACTCGGCCAGCGACAGGATGCTGACGCTCGACGAACACTTTGTTGTTGACCACTTGCGGTTGCGTGGGCAGTTCGTCGATCGACACGATCTTCGAAGCGGGCACTCCACATTCGTGGGCGCGCTTCATGAAGTCGTCGACGTTGCGTTCGGAGGCCATCTTGGCCATCAACGGCACGAGTTCGGACGCGTTGGCCGTACGGGCGAACATGTTGGCGAAGCGCTCGTCGGTGGCCAGATCGGGGCGTTCGTACGCCTCGCACAAGGCCTGGAATTCGGCGTCGCTCACCACACCGATCGACGCGTAGCCATCCTTCATCTTGGTGACCGCGTAGTTCTGGGCGATGGTGGGTGTGCGGTTGGCGTCGTCGTCGAGGAGCACCGCATCCATGGCCGAGTCGGGCCACAAGAAAGCGATCGCCGCGTCGATCATGGCGAGGACGATGTGCTGACCGCGGGCGTGACCCACTTGACGTGCGTACAACGCTGCCGTGATGGCCTGAGCCGCGTTGAGCGAGGTGACCTTGTCGCACAGCAGAGTGCGGAACAACGACGGCAACCCGGTCTGCGGGTCGACCTGCACGCTCGCCAGCCCGGACGCGCCTTGAATCACGTTGTCGTACACACGATGACCACTCGCCGGTCCGTCGGGGCCATAGCCGCTGATGCTCACGTAGACGAGATCGGGGTTGATCGCGCTCAGATCGTCGTACGAGATACCGAGACGCTCGACGGCGCCGGGTCGGAAGTTCTGGATCACGACGTCGCTCGTGGCAACGAGCTTCTTCAACACGTCGACACCTTCGGGCTTCTTCAGGTCGACCACGAGTGACCGCTTGCCGCGGTTGTTGTTCAGGAAGATGCCGGTCATGCCACCTTTGGCCGACCCGAGATAGCGCATGAAGTCGCCGATGCCGGGCGACTCGACCTTGATGACGTCGGCTCCTTGGTCGGCGAGCATCATCCCGGCGAGCGGACCCGAGATCATGACCGAGAGGTCGAGGACGCGGATGCCGTGGAGCGGTCCGTGGGAGGCGGGAGCAGTGGTCGTCATGGGGTGATCGTCGCGCACTCGGGGGCGCGGGTCACACCCCTGCTCACGATGAGTCCGAGAACGGCGATGGCGGCCGCCAACGCGAAGTTGGTGAACAGGGCGTTCGTGAGGGGCCACGACGTGCGGTCGGCGACCGCCACGGTCGCTCCACCGACCCCGCCCATGAGCGCGAAACCCAGGCTGTCGGCGAGGTTGATCTGACTGCCGATGACTCCGTCCTGGCCCGGTTCGGCGTATTCCATGGCTGCCACCGACGTGGGAACGAAGAAGAGCCCCATGCCGAGTCCGGCGAACGACCACGTGATGAAGGTGAGCCAGAGCGGCCAGTCGCCGTCGAGCACCGGAGCGGTGGCGATCACGGCACCGACGATGAGCGCGAAACCGAGGAGTGCCGAGCGATGCAAGGCCACGTGAGTGCGACGCGTGGCGAGCCACGATCCGTAACTCCACACCAAGGCAGCGCCGACGATCACGAATCCCTGCACGGTGGCCGAAGCACCGTGAATGCGATCGGCGGCCAAGGGAACGAACGAGTCGGCACCGAGGAACGCTGCGGTGGCCATGGTGCGCGATGCGATGATCGCCGGCAGGCCGCGACGAGCGCGCAACGAGCCGGCTGGCATGAGCGAGCGATACGCGGGGAGAGCGAGGGCGACACCGGCGAGCACGAGCAGTGCGGAGAGCCACCAACGTGAGTTCTGCACGCCAGCGACGAGTGCGCCCACACCAGCGCTCAGTCGAACGGCGATCCAGACTCGCGTGGGCCGACGTTCGCGAGCGTGCACGGCTCCGATTCCGGTCATCGACGGAACCGTGACCACTGCCGCGGCCGCCACGAGCGGCAACATGCCGAAGAACACCCAGCGCCAACTCACCTCACTCGTGAGCCAGCCGGCCACGAGCGGTGCGACGAGACTCGGCAGGATCCACGCCGCCGACACCCAGGCGAAGATGCGCGGTTGCCGGTCGGTCGGCCACACGCGGTTGATGACGGCGTAAGCGAGCGGAGCCACCCCGCCGGCTCCGGCTCCCTGCAGCACCCGACCGAGCAGGACGATCCACATCGACGTGGCCACACCGGCGATCACGAGACCGACGGCGAAGACTCC
>JBEDFW010000168.1:0-24942 GCA_041174985.1 Actinomycetota bacterium
CCTTCACCGCGTGGGATCAGACGCAGCGAGCCGATGACGTCGACGGCCAGATCGGTGAGCCGCCGGTCGGGTGACGCCAACCATTGGACGAGCCCGTCGGGTTGGGCTGGTAAGCCGACGATGTCGGGTTGATCACCGTCGCCGAGGTCGATCAGGTAGATCGGGTTGGTGGTGTCCTTGGCGAGAACGAGGGATAGAGCAGCGGCGGTGACGGAGGTTCCGACCCCACCTTTGACGGACGAGAGGATGACGAACACGACAGACCTCGCAGATCGTTCAGCGCGGGAAGTCGCAGAGATGTCGCCAATGTGGGTGCGTCGAGCACCGCGAGGCGATCAGGGCCGAAGGATCAGGCCTGGAGCTTCTTGGCGGCGGCGGCCACGAGACCGACCACGGCGAGGAGAAGAAGGAGTTTCTTCATGCCGGTGAGGCTAGCGGTGGATCCCGTTACCCTCGGTGTCGGAGGTGTCCGAGTGCCTGGTGGACTCCGCCGCCTTCAAAGCGGTTGGAACGGGTGATCCCCGTTCGGCGGGTTCGATTCCCGTCCACCTCCGCCAACGCCGTAGGCGTTGCACGACGTGCTGGCGAATCGGGAGGAGCGAAGCGACGGATCCCGTCCACCTCCGCCAACGCCGCGCTTGATGGCGGTCGCTACTGGACTGCGGCGAAGGCGGCCGATGCGAGCGACGCGCCGCGATGATCTCCGACGAGACCCTCGAGCATGTTGTTCATCACGTAGACAACCGTCATCTCGAGGTCGAGATCGTTGACCACACTCGATCCGCCCCATCCGCCCCAGAAACAGGCGCGACGGTCGGCCGGAAGATGGGGAACCGTGTCGTTCGGGAGTGCGTAACCGATGCCGAACACCACCGGCACCATCAACACCTGATCCGTTCCCTCCGCTTGAACTTCGAAGATCCGATCGATGGTCGCCGACGACAGGAGCCGACGCCCTTTCACGACACCTCCGTTGCTGATGGCACTCTGCGCCCAAGCGAGTGACCGCGCATTGCCGTGACCATTCGCGGCACCGATGTCGGCTCGGCGCCATTCGGGCGTCCACGACGTGTCCGCACTCGGTGCCGGTCCGGTGAAGGTCTTGACGAGCACCGAATTCGGATCCAGTTGTGTCATGTCGAACGGGAGGGGCGGAGGAGGAATCACGTTCGACACTCGCGAGAACTCGGTGTCGTCGAGACCGATGTGGAAGTCGAGATCGAGCGGGCCGGCCACTTCGTCACGGAAGAACTCGCCGAGCTTCTTGCCGGTGATACGGCGAATCACCTCACCGACCAGGTGTCCTTGATTCAGGGCGTGGTAGCCGGATTGCGAACCGGGAGTCCACCAAGGTTCTTGGCGCGCCAGCATCGCAGTCGACTTCTCCCAGTCGTAGAGATCGGTCACGTCGACCGGTTGAGCCCAACCGGAAACCCCCGAGGTGTGCGCCAGCAGATGTCGAACGAGAACACCCTCTTTGCCATTGGCTGCGAACTCGGGCCAATAGCTCGCCACGGGTGCGTCGAGATCGAGCAGACCTCGGTCGGCGAGCATGAGAGCGCACAGCGCCATTTGGGTCTTGGTACTCGACCACACGTTCGTGATGGTGTCGCGATTCCACGGCACGGTGCGTGCGGGGTCGGACCAACCTCCCCAAAGATCGACGACCATTTCGCCCCGATGCACGACGGCGACCGATGCTCCGACGTCGTCGCCCGAGTCGATGTTCTTCGACAGGATCTCGCGCATCTTCTCGAAGCGCGGATCGCATACCCCGTGGATGTCTGCCATGTGTCCCCCTCGACTCGAGGGACTCTAGTTGGTGTCGATCAGACGGCGAGCAAGTCGCGGGCGCCCGTGTCGGACGAGGGGTGACGCAACTTCGACATCGCGCGGGCCTCGATCTGACGAATGCGCTCGCGTGTGAGGTTGAAGTGTTCGCCGACCTCTTCGAGAGTGCGGGGTTCACCACGGTCGAGTCCGAAGCGAAGCTTCAGGATTTCGCGCTCGCGTTCGTCGAGCGGAGCCAGCAGGCGCTGGATCTCTTCGGGCAGCAGAGCCGTGGCCGCCACTTCGAAGGGACTCTCGGCCGAGCGATCCTCGACCACGTCACCGAGTTCGGCATCACCGTCTTCCCGGAGCGGCTCGCTCAGAGAGAGAGGCTCGGCGGCGAAGCGCAGGGCCTCGGTCACCTTGTCCTCGGGCATCTCGACTTCTTCGGCGAGTTCGCGCAGCGTGGGCTGTCGTCCGAACTTGAGCTCGAGACGTGAGCGGGCCTTCTGCAACCGAGCGAGAGTGTCGCCGGCGTGCACTGGAAGACGAATGGTTCGTCCGGTGTTGGCGATACCACGGGTGATCGCTTGTCGGATCCACCAGGTGGCGTACGTGGAGAACTTGAAGCCCTTGCGCCAGTCGAACTTCTCGACGGCGTGCATGAGGCCGAGGTTGCCCTCTTGAATCAGGTCGAGGAGGGGAAGACCCGACGCTTGGTACTTCTTGGCGATCGAGACGACGAGTCGGAGGTTCGATTGAACGAACTGACGCTCGGCGACTTCGCCGTCGCGAGACAGGTTTCGCAGTTCACGCTTCTTGGCCGGGGTGAGGCCTTTGCCGTCATTGGCGGTGAGTTCTTCGCGCGCCGCCTTACCGGCTTCGATCTGCTTGGCGAGTCGAACTTCGTCGTCCTTCGTCAGCAGTGTGTACTGCCCGATGTCGGAGAGATACAGCCGAACGAGATCTTCCTCGTCGCGTTCCACTCGGTCCTTGGCCACCTGTCACCCTCGATTCACTACAGGTTTTTCACACGTCTCGGTTGCCCGAATTACCGCTGAATGGAGCGCCACACCATCCCCCCGGCAATGAAGCGGAACACTACCGACGCTCTCGGCAACGACAACCCGAGAACTCAAATCACGCTGTAGTGTTTTCACAAACGAGCAAAGGAGTGCGCAATGGCGAATCCCGTGCTGAACGAGAAGCATCTCGAAAAGGCGGCCAATGAGGCTGGTTGGGGTGCCCCTTCGACCGATTCCCGCCGTCCGATCGACGACGGCCCCACGACGCCCTGGACACCGGCCCGTGGAGTCATGACGATCGGTGGCACGGTGTCGGCGACAGCGGTTCTGTTCACACTGTTGCTCGCCGGAGCCGTGGTGGGCTGGATGGGCGTCGACGCCCCGGAGGGCGAGGTCTACTCGTTCCCGTCGTTCGCCATCGGCGGTCTGATCGTCGGTTTCGTATTGGCCATCGTGCTGGCGTTCAAGCCCATGTGGGCCCGAGTTCTCGGACCGGTGTACGCAGTTGCCGAAGGTTTGTTCGTCGGCGCGATCAGTCGAGCGTACGAGACCTATTACGACGGCATCGTTCTGCAAGCGGCGGGCGTCACCGTGGCCGTGTTCGCCGGCATGCTCGCGCTCTACGGTCTGCGCATCATCAAGGTGACCGATCGTTTCCGGCGCACGGTCATCGGAGCCACCATCGGCATTGCCGTGTTCTACGGCGTGTCTCTTCTCATGTCGCTCTTCGGAGCGACCCCGCCGTTCATCTCGTCCACGAGCGCGTTCGGAATCGGTTTCAGTGTTCTGGTCGCCGCGTTGGCGGCGTTCAACCTCGCCCTCGATTTCGATTTCATCGAGCGGGGTTCGAAGCAAGGGATGCCCAAGGCCGTCGAGTGGTACGCCGCATTCGGTCTTCTCGTCACGGTCGTCTGGCTGTATCTCGAGATCTTGCGGCTCCTCGCCAAACTCCGCGACCGGTGACACCTGCGGTCGACGATCTCGACCGTCGCACGGTCGTTCTCGTCGGCGGGGCACTGCTCTGCCTCTGGGGTGCTCGGTTCGGTCAGACCTGGACACCCGATGGCTGGACGCGTCTCGCCGACATGGTGTGGTGGGCGTCCACCCAAATCGTCTTCTATCTCGTGATTCCGATGACGGTCGTCATCGCCCTTCGGATGCGCCCCTCCGACATCGGGTGGAATGTTCGTGGCACCAGTCGTGACTGGAAGAAGTACGTCGCGTTGTTCGCGGTCGCCGTGCCGTTCGTCGTGGTTGCGAGTGCGACCTCCGAATTCCAGGCGCGCTACCCGCTGTACGACGTGTGGGAAGGGCAGACGGGAGTCTGGGGAGACCTCGCCGTGTGGTGGCCGTTCTACGTCGCGCAGTTCGTGGCCGTCGAAACGTTCTTCCGCGGTTACCTCGTGATCGGACTCGCTCCGGTTCTCGGGCGAATGTCGATTGCCGTGGCAACCATCCCGTACCTCATGATCCATTTCGTGAAACCACCGGCGGAGGCGCTGGCGTCCATCGTGGGTGGTGTCGTGATGGGCACGCTGGCCTATCGAACGCGCAGTGTTTGGTGGGGGGTCGCTCTGCACGTCGCAGTCGCCGCACTCATGGACGTCCTGTCCCTCGGCCACAAGGGTTTCGTCTGGTGAACGAATCCAGCGACCGTGAGGCGCTCGCCACCGGAGTGGTCGGAGCGATTCTGGGCGGCCTCACCGGATCGGTGTGGGGATCACCTCGCCTCGGTGCGCTCGCCGGTGGAGTGCACGGTTGGCTCGCTGGACGACGTCGCATCTACGACTGGCGGCGACGTCTCGGTGTCGTGGCTTTCCTGCTCGATCACACCTGGGCCTTGCCGTCCACCATGGCGGCGGCGACATCCATGATGTTCTCGAACGTGCGATCCCGAATCAGTGGACACGACGCCGGCTTCGACGAGTCGTTGTCGGCCCGTCGGAATCGATTCGTCTTCCGTCGCGGCTTCGTTCTGCGCCGTGGCTTCGCCCTCACCGTCGGATCCGTCGTCACCGGTGCCGCCGATGATCGCGGAGAGATCACGGAACGCCGACGACGACTGGTCGATCGACACGAGAACGTTCACGTGTGGCAGTCACGTGTACTCGGTCCGTTGTATCCACTCCTGTACGGATCATGGTTCGCCGTCGGAGCAGTGGTCGCCACCGCGCGCCATCTGCTGCGTCGTCCGAGCGGATCGTTGATCGCCGACGTCGATTCCCTCGCGTACTACCGCAACCCGTTCGAATGGCACGCCTACACCTGTGACGACAACTGGCCGCCGGCCGGCGTCGACCCGGGTTCGGTGTGGAAGCACCGCTTTCCGATGTCGGATCGGATGCGAGATGCGGTCAGAGGGTTCGCAGGAAACCCAACAACGCCGCGTTGAACTCTTCGGGCTTCTCCTGTTGGGTCCAGTGCCCGGCTTCGGGAATGATCACGCTTCCCTTGTAGTTCGGTGTCATCGCGTTGGTGGCATCGATGGTGTCGAGCCGTGCCGCGATCACGCCGTCCTTCGAGCCGCCGATGAAGAACGTCGGCATCGTCATCACGTCGAACGGGATGTCCTTCATGATCTCGTAGTTGGCGTCGAGATTGCGGTACCACGACACGGGTCCGAAGAACCCGCTGTTCTCGTACTGGGCGACGTAGTAATCGAGGTCGGCTTGCGTGAGCCAGTCGGGGAGGTGTGTCGGAATGTCCTTGAACAAGTCGAGGAAACCGGTGCCCTCCATGGGCGGGACCTCCGAAGGCACCCCTCGATACAGAGCCCCTGATCCACCCCACAGGATCGTGTGCATCGTGCGACGAACGTCGGCGTCGAGTTCGCGCTCAGCTGGTCCGACCGGCTGGAAGTAGAGCATGTAGAAGAAACGATCACCGAACATCGCCTTGAAGAGGTCGGTCGGTCGTCCGGGCCACGGTGTGAGGGGCACACTCACGGCCACGATGGCGTTGCAACGATCGGGATGCAGGCGACCGGCTTCCCAGACGACGAAAGCACCCCAATCGTGTCCGACGAAAGTGGCGGTCTCGTGTTCGAAATGATCGAGCAATGCGACCAGGTCGCCGGTGAGATTGCGGATGCCGTACGCAGCGACGTCCTTCGGCGCCGTCGAGAAGCCGTAGCCGCGCTGATCGGGTGCGATCACGTGGTACCCGGCATCGGCGAGTGCCGTCATCTGATGGCGCCATGAATGCGCCGACTCAGGGAACCCATGACTGAGGATGACGGCCGGCGAGGTCCGCTCTCCGGCTTCGGTGACGACCAGATCGACACCGTTGACGTGAATGGTCGATTGGCGAACGCTCATCAGGCCTCGTTTCGCCGAGCGAGAGGACGGCGAGCCAGCAACTCGTCGGACAGTGGTTGCCCAGTGATCTCGTCGGTCCAGTAGGTGCCGGTGTCGAGTCGGTTGAGGGCGGCCTCCACGTCGGCGAGATCTCGTTCGATGGAGTCCATCGACGCGGACGAAGACGAGGAGGTGGATGCGTCGGTCACGTCCTCACAGTAGTTGCCGCCCAGTAGCGTGGCGACCCATGGCCTCCTCCTTTCCCCCTTTCGACGGTTCGGCTCCGAAGTCGCAGAAGTTCCCGGCGGCTCCCGAGATGGGAATCGATCCGAGCAAGCGCTACACCGCCACGATGAGCACCTCGATGGGTGAACTCGTGATCGCCCTCGATGCGCTGAAGGCTCCGAAGACCGTCAACAACTTCGTGTTCCTGGCCCTCAATCACTATTACGACGGTGTGATCTTCCACCGGATCATCAAGGGCTTCGTGTGTCAGGGAGGCGACCCCACTGGCACCGGTACCGGCGGTCCGGGATACCGATTCGAGGACGAATTGCCCAAGGCCGGTCAGTACGAGATCGGTTCGCTCGCCATGGCCAACGCCGGACCCAACACCAATGGTTCGCAGTTCTTCCTCATCAGCGGTTCCGACGGCGTGCGTTTGCCACCGCTCTACGCGCTCTTCGGCAAGGTCGTGAAGGGTCTCGACGTGGTGGAAGCCATGCAGAACGTTCCGACCGGCCCCGGAGATCGTCCGCGCACCGATGTCGTCATCAACTCGGTCACGATCAGCGTCGCCGACTGAGCCCCGTCGTCGCCTCTCGCTCGATGAGGCGCGTCGAGTAGCTCTTGCCGCTCAGGGTTTCGGTCGACCACGACCGACTGCACGGGTTACCCAGAGCCACGTTCGACGAGCAGTGCGCACCATGGGTGTGGTGCAGATCGACTCGGTCAACGTTCTCGTACGGAGTCAGGAACTTCCACTCTTCTCGCGCCTTGGCCGTCACGATCGCTCGGCGATTCCGAAGGCCACGGCGTCGGGGCATCTGTTCGAGTACTGGGCTCACGCCGCCGCGCACGTTCCCACCGAGCACCATCGCCTGTGGCGTTGGAAGATGGAGTCACGACACGACGGACCGTGGGAAGTCGCGCGAGATCTGCGTCGTCGACGTCGGGGCTACATCGACGAAGTCCTGGCGCGAGTCGCTGCCGAAGGGCCGTTGGCGGCTGGTGATCTGAGCGAGCGGACGACGAAGAAGAACCCGTGGTGGGACTGGGACGACGCCAAAGTCGCCCTCGAATACCTGTTCTATTGCGGTCGCGTCACGGCGACACGACGGTCGGGAGACTTCGCCCGCATGTACGACCTCCCCGAGCGCGTGATTCCGGCCGAACATCTCGCTGCACCCACTCCGTCGCGGGTCGATGCTCATCGCGAACTGGTGTCGTTGGCGATCTCGTCACTCGGTGTCGGAACGGTGAAGGACGTGGCCGATTACTACCGCTTGAAACAGGACGAGGTGAAGCCACGTCTCGTCGAGTTGATCGACGAGGGACGGGTGATCCCGGTCGCGGTGGGTGATCGTCGCGGTGCGTTCTACATGGATGCCTCCGCTGCCGTTCCGAAGCGCATCGATGCGCGTGCACTGGTGTCGATGTTCGACCCCATCGTTTGGCACCGTGATCGTGGACGTTGGTTGTTCGACTTCGATTACTCGATCGAGATCTACACCCCAGCGGCCAAGCGACGTTTCGGTTACTACGTCCTGCCGTTCCTGTCGGGAGATCGCCTGGTGGCACGCGTGGATTTGAAGGCCGATCGAGCGAACGGAACGTTGTTGGCCAACGGCGCGTTCGCCGAATCGGGAGTCGAGCACGATCGGGTCGCCGCCGAGATCGCCGACGAGTTGCGGCTCATGGCCGACTGGCTCGAACTCGATCGGGTGAAGGTCGGTGCCCGAGGCGATCTCTCTCGTTCGCTCCGCCGGGCCTTGTGATCGCGTCGTTAGCCTGAGGGCATGTCACGTCCGCTGATCGCCGTGGCGGGCCGAATCGCCGCGGCCGGCCGAGTGTCTCGCAGCGCCATCTCGTTCGCCGGTCGGGTGTATCTCGATGCAGTCATGCGTGCCGGAGGTGAACCGATCACCCTGTCGCCACGCGAACTACGCCACGACGAGGCCCTCGATCTTCTTCGTCGCTTCGACGGTCTGGTGCTCATGGGTGGTTCGGACGTCGACCCGCATCTCTACGGTCAGCAGCGCCAGGCTCACGTGTACGGCGTGATCCCTGAGCAGGATCACTTCGAGGCCGCCCTCGTTCACGCGGCGATCGAGTCGAAGTTGCCCACCCTGGCCGTATGTCGCGGGATCCAGTTGGTCAACGTCGCACTCGGCGGATCACTGATTCAGCACATCGGTGATCTCGCCGGAGTGGTACAGCACGCACCCGACAAGTTCCCCGCTGGTCAGGATTACGTGTTGCACGACGTCGTCGTCGAGAAAGGCACCAAGTTGGCGTCGGCGATGGGCACGACCGCAGCTCGCGTCGCGTCGTTTCATCATCAGGGACTCGACGAGATCGCCAAGGGACTCAAGGTGTCGGCTCGTTCGGCCGACGGATTGGTCGAGGGTCTCGAACACACCGGTTCTGGTCAGTGGCTCATCGGCGTGCAATGGCATCCGGAGGACACGGCATCCACCGATCCGCATCAGCAATCGCTCTATGACGCCTTGGTTCAGAGAGCGGCCAAACGCTCCGCGGGTCGCTGACCCCGGGTCAGCGCACGAGTTCGACGACGTCGCCGTAAGTAGTCGGAACCTGTCGATTGGGTGCATCGGGCGAGAGTGCCCATCGCAACGTGCGGGCGAGCACGACACCCGCCGGACGCGCGACGGCACGTTCGGCAACCGGGAACCAGGGAATCCGCAACGGCAAACGGGTCCACGCGGGCATGAGGCTGACCGCGGCGGCGCCGATCAATCCGTAGGCCGGTCGAACGACGAGCGGAAGCGGGGGAGTGAAGAGGAGGTAACGCGCGGCGTCACGGGCTTCCTTGCTCCCGTCGAGCTCGCGTCGGTAGTAGCGGAGCTGTTGTTTGAGTTGTCGCATCGAACGCGGTGGCTCGACGACACCCAGACGTTCGGCGATGACGGCCATGTCGGCGACGTAGTGGTCGTACTCGTGGTCCGACAACGGCGTCTCTCCGAAGGCGCGATGTGCGGCCACGAACGAGTCGACCTCGGCGATGTGCACCCACTTCAAGAGGTGTGGATCGTTGGCTCGGTAGGGGCGTCCATCGGAGGCGAGTCCGGTCACGCGCTCGTGCACTCTTTTCACCATTGCGATGGCGCGCTCCGATTCGGTCGCCGGACCGAACGTCGTCGCCGCGAGGAAGTCGGCGGTGCGCTGCAGTCGGCCCCACGGGTCGGCTCGGTAATCGCTGTGAGCGGCCACGCCGGCCATGGCCAGCGGATGGAGTGATTGGAAGAGGAGAGCACGCAGCCCACCGATGAACATCGACACGTCACCGTGCACGATTCGAATCGGGCGGTCATCGGCGAACCAGCGCGGTCCGGGTGCGGTGAAGAGCTCAGCGGCTCGCTCGTCGGCGCGATCACCGACCACGCGGTTGCGCACCGCGTCGGCCAGGGCCCGGCGGGCCGGCTCGAGGGCCGCCATCACGTCGCTCCTGCGCTCGTCCATGGCGACATCGTCTCACGCCTCGTGACCGGGTGCTCGGTCGCACTCACTACGCTCGTCACATGTCGCAGGACCGACCCGACGAGTCCGTGGATGGTGATGTCTGGGCGTCGCGCCGGATGCCGCCCTGGATCTGGAAGGCCGTCATCGTCTTCTGGCTGGGATTCCTCGGCACCATCCTCATTCGCTACGCCTACGACAAGTTGTTCTCGTTGCTCATTCTCGTGCTCTTGTCGCTGTTCCTGGCCCTGGCGATCGAGCCCGGTGTCAATCGACTCTCGCGTCGGGGATGGAAACGTGGACGAGCGACACTCGTCATTCTTCTCGCCGTCATCGTTCTCGTTCTCGTGTTCGTGGTGGCGATCGGCACCCTGATCGGTACCCAGATCGCCGACTTGTTGCAGAACTCCGAGCGTTACGTGAATCGAACCGTCGATTTCCTGAACGACACCTTCGGTGCCCAGATCGATCCTGGTGACGTGAACGAGAGCATTCAGGATCCCGATGGACCGGTGCAGGAGTTCATTCGTAATCAACAGGGCGAGGCGTTGCGGCTGTCGGTGACGGCCCTCGGATTGCTACTGCAGGGCTTCACCGTGATGCTCTTCACCTTCTACTTGGTCGCCGACGGCCCGCGTCTGCGTCGGTCGATCTGCAGTCGACTCACACCCGAGCGTCAGCGTCGCGTTCTCGACACCTGGGACCTGGCGATCGACAAGACCGGCGGTTATCTGTACAGCCGAGCTCTGCTCGCCGGAGTCTCGGCCCTCGTTCATTGGATCGCGTTCCAGGCGATCGGGACCGCTGCGCCGGTCGCCCTCGCGGTGTGGGTCGGACTCGTGTCGCAGTTCATTCCGGTGATCGGAACCTACGTCGCCGGAGTTCTGCCGGCCGTTCTCACCTTCATCGACTCGCCGTTCGACGCGCTTCTCGTGATCGTCGTGGTCATCTTGTACCAGCAGTTCGAGAACTTCGTGGTCGCTCCTCGCATCACGGCCCGCACGATGGAGATCCATCCTGCGGTGTCCTTCGGATCGGCCATCGCCGGGGCGGCTCTGCTCGGTCCGGTGGGCGCAGTGCTCGCACTCCCGGTTGCGGCCATGGCCGTGGCGTTGGCTGCTGCATCCGGAGAACGACACGAACTCATCGACGATCCGTTGATGCACGTCCCCGAGAAGAAGACGCGTCGGTCCGAACGCAACTCCGAACGTTCGGCGGGGAAGCGTCGTCGTCTCGGGCGTGGTCGGAACCGATGACCGGCGTCGATCCGTTGGCGGCTTACGAACCGGCCGCGGTGACCGTTCGCTCCGGAGTTCGGGAGTCGGTGCATCACGCCGCCCTCGTCGCACTGGCGTCCGACGGCTCGGTCGCTTTTTCGATCGGGCGACCCGACATCGCAGTGTTTCCACGTTCGTCGACCAAACCACTGCAGACGTTCGCGATGTTGCGCAACGGTCTCGATCTTCCTGACGAACTTCTTGCGCTCGTGTGCGCGAGCCATGACGGCCGAGCCGAACACCTCGATGGAGCGCGTCGGATCCTCGCCTCGGTCGGTCTCGACGAATCCGCTCTGCTCAACACACCCGATTGGCCGCTCGATCCCGGAGCGATGCAGGAAGCCATCCGAGCCGGACGGTCGACTTCGCCTCTTCAGCAGAATTGCTCGGGCAAGCACTCCGGCATGCTCGCCACCTGCCGGGTCAACGACTGGGATCTGGCGACGTACCTCGACGAGCGGCATCCCTTGCAGGCCGCGATCACGGACGTCATTCCGACTCTCACCGGCACACCGGTCGAGGGGATCGGCGTCGATGGCTGTGGTGCCCCGGCTCACGTCGTCTCTCTCGTCGGCTTGGCGCGTGCGTTTCGAGCGATCGCAACCGGTGAAGCCGGTGGAGTCGGTCAGCGCATTCACCGCGCCATGACCTCGTTCCCTCGGATGGTCGGCGGTCCCCGTCGTGACGTGACCTTGTTGATGGAGGGCATCCGAGGACTCGTGTCGAAAGACGGAGCCGAAGGAGTTTTCGCCGCTGCTCTACCCGACGGACGTGCGGTGGCTCTGAAAGTGGCCGATGGTGCCAATCGGGCCCGGCCGGCGCTCATGCACGCGGCGTTGCGGGCCTTGGGGATCGACGTCTCCCGTGTCGATCCGGCGGCGTGGGCCTCACCGGTTCTCGGACACGGTCGACCGGTGGGTGAGGTGCGTATCGTCGGGACTCTGGCCGAATCCCCGTTCGCCAGTGGGAGGTGATGACGTCTCGTGGCCGGTATTCCGTTCGTGGCACCGATCGATCCGCTCGACTACGCCACGCTCCAGCGCGTGTCGCCTCGTATCGAGCGGGTGATCGCCCGTAATCCGAATCACTTCACGTTCACCGGCACCGGCACCTACATCGTTGGATCACCCGACGGTCGAAGTCGCGACGTGGCCGTCATCGATCCGGGTCCGGATCTTCCCGAGCACCGTCAGGCCTTGTCCGCCGTACTCGCCGATCGGCGTGTCACGGCGATCGTGGTGACGCACTGTCACAGCGATCACGTGGGTCTCGTGTCGTGGTTGAAAGATCTCACCAGCGCCCCCACCGTGGCTTGGAAGCCGCACGGTGCGACGGGTGTCCTCGACAACGATGCCGACATCGAAGTGATGAAGCAACTCGCTCCGCCACCGAAGTCGGCCGAAGAGATCGCCGCCGAGAAGGAGATCGCTCGTCAGGCCGGTCTCGACCCGGACGATTTCGAAGTGCGGGAGACCGTCGACACCGAGTTCGTCCCCGACGTGGCAGTCGACGACGGTGATCTGGCGGCCGAGGGCGATGGCTGGTCGCTGCGAGGTGTCCACACACCGGGCCACACCTCCAATCACATGTGTGTCGCCTTGACCGAAGAGGGCGCTCTGTTCACCGGTGACCACGTCATGGGTTGGAGCACGACGGTCGTGTCGCCGCCCGATGGTGACATGCGTGCGTATCTCTCGTCGCTCGACAAGGTTCTGCGACGCGGCGATTCGACGCTCTGGCCGACGCACGGTTCACCGGTCACCGATCCGCGGCCGTTCCTCTCCGCCTACTACGAACATCGTTTGTCTCGTGAGAAGCAGGTTCTCGACTCGATCGCCGACGGAGTGAACACGGTCGTTCCCATGGTGAAGCGGATGTACGCCGCAGTGTCTCCTCAGTTGCACGTCGCGGCGGCACGCAGTGTCCTGGCCCATCTCACGCAACTGGTCGAGGAGGGCCGTCTCGGGACCGCCGAAGGCGGACCGGCGCGACTCTCGAGCACCTATCACCTCGGGTGACACCGCTCGCCGGTGGACGCACCCAGTGGTTACGGTGTCGCCATGAAGGTTCTCCGCACACCTGACGATCGATTCGCCGACGTCCCCGATTTCCCGTACGAGCCGACGTACACCGACGTTTCGGCGGCTGACGGAACGGTGCTACGCGTGGCCCATGTCGACGTCGGCCCGTCCGATGCCGCCGAGACCATCTTGTGCATGCACGGTGAGCCGACGTGGTCGTTCTTGTATCGCCGAATGATCCCCGTGTTGGTGGCGGCCGGTCATCGCGTGATCGCACCCGATCTGGTCGGTTTCGGACGCAGCGACAAGCCGGCGTCGACGACCGACTACACCTACGAATCTCACGTCGACTGGATGAGCCAGTGGTTGTTGAAGAACAACCTCCACGGTCTCACCCTGGTGTGTCAGGACTGGGGTTCGCTCATCGGACTTCGTCTCGCCACGGCTCTGCCACAGCGGTTCTCGCGCATCGTTCTCGGTAACGGCGGGCTGCCCACCGGTGATCCGCCACCCAATGACGCGTTCATGGCCTGGCGCGATTTCAGTCAGAACACACCCGTGCTGAAGGTGGGCTCGATCGTTCAGGGTGGCTGCACCACCAAATCACTTCCTGGCGAGGTGATCGCGGCGTACGACGCCCCCTATCCCTCGGAGGAATACAAAGCCGGCGCTCGCATCTTCCCGACGCTCGTGCCGGCGTCTCTCGACGCTCCTTCGAGTGCCGAGAACCGGGCCGCCTGGCGCGCCCTCGGCTCGTGGACGAAGCCTTTCGTGTGCATGTTCAGCGATGGTGATCCGGTCACACGGAATGGCGAGTGGGCGTTCCGCAAAGCGATCCCCGGTTGCGAGGGCATGCCGCACACGACGATCGTCGGAGCTGGTCACTTCCTTCAGGAGGACCGTGGGCCCGAGTTCGCCGCAGCGATCGTCGACTTCGTGGCTCGTCACCCCTGATCGGTTCGGGTCAGCACGTCGACAACACCTGCTGCAGTTTCTGGTACTCGGCCTGATCGACCGAGAGATCCCACGCTTTCTTCACCGTGATCCAGGCGATCACGTAGGCACAGTGATACGACGACCGGGTCGGCATCCATTCGGCTGGATCGCGGTCGCTCTTCGATCGATTGCTCGAGGCCGACACGGCGATGAGTGATTCGGCCAGAGCGAGATCGTTGGCGAACTGTTCGCGTCGCGCGCTCGTCCACGAATGAGCCCCTGAATCCCAGGCCTCCTTGAGAGGAACCATGTGGTCGATGTCGAACGTGGACGCATCGATCGTCGTCGTTCCGTCGTAGACGGAGAACCACGTGCCTCCGGTGATCGAACATCCGGCTCCGACCTGGACCGGCGTCGTCGATTCGAGAATGAGCACTTCGCGTCGAGTGTCGCAACCGTCGCGGTCACTGTCGATCCAGTGTCGGAAGAGATCGCGGTCGTAACCGGTGAGATGCTCGGGTTCGACCCGCACACCGTCGAGCGGTGACGCAGTCGGAGCCGGAGTGCTCGGGGTCGACGACGGAGGGGGAGACGTTCCCGGCGACTCGCACGCGACACCTTCGGCCGACGAATCGGACAATGCCACGGTTCCACCGAGAACGAGAAGAGTCGATGCCCTCTGCAGTCGACCGGCGACGTCCGACGGGGCACACGACGGGCGCGACAGCACGAGACCGCGTGACGACGTGACCAGTCGAGTGCCACCGAGGGCATCGGGCCAATTCTCACCGGAAGCCACCACGGTCGTGGTGCTCTCCGCCTGCGTCGCATTCGAGTTGGTGAACACGTCACCGGAGTGGGAGATCCGTGTCAGACCGTCGACCGTCACGGCGGTGAGAAGCGAGGCCGAATCGACCACGTGCAGACTCGCTCCCGGTGTGGCGATGCGTCGGATCTCGGCCAGCGCCGTCGACGAGAGCGCTCGTGACGGAGCCACGATGAGGAATGCACCGTCGGCGCGTCGTGCGCCAGCGGCGGCCACCAGTTGATCGGCGAACGAGGTTCCGGCGGCGATCCACACCGAGTTCACGGATACCTCGGGGACGCTCGCCTTCGACACCGCGATCGACGTGGCGTGACGATCGGATCCCCACAGGCGTTCGACCGACTTGCCGAGAGCGCGCACGCGATCGAGCACGACGTCGTCGACCGCCGCCGGTCCACCCACCACGTAGACCTTGCGAAAGCGCGAGTCGGCGAGCGCTTCGAGAGTGGTCGACGGAATCGACGTACGTTTGGTGAGAAGGATCACACCGTCACCGCGCCATCCTCCGGCCGAGACGGCGTCGGGAAAGTTCTCGCCGGTCGTGAGGAGGACCGTGTCGCCGGCACGTCCTTCGTCTTCGACACGCTGAGCCACTCGAGTGGCCGTCTCGTAGCGATCGAGTCCACCCAGCCGATCGATCCGCGATGCCGCAGCTGAGCCGACGTCGACCATGGGCAGCACCGACAACGTACTGATGACGACGAGTCCGAGACGACGTCGGGCGAAGAGGCGAATCGTCATGATTTCTCAGTACCTCGACGACTTGGTGAGGCGACGCAGTTGAGTGGCGACATAGGGGCGGGCGCGTCGCATGCCTCCACGGTCGACGAACGCCTGCTCCAGTCGTCGCAGAGCAGCGACGATCACGTCGCGATTCGGTTCCCAACCCCGCCGCTCGCACTCGTCGATCCACTCGGCGGGGGTGAGATGACCGCGTTGACCGTTGCATCGTTTGCAGGCCGCCACTTCGTTCTCGACGATGCTCGGTCCACCTTTGATCCGAGGGACGAGGTGTTCGGTCGTGGCCTCGACCAATCGGACGTCGATCGGTCGACGACACCACACGCACTCGGCACCGTCCCGATCGAGAATGATCGCCATGCGTTCCCGTCGATTGAGTTCTCGACGCGTTTCGCTCACCCCCGTATCTCACCACGTCACGTCGGTGTCGCCCCTCTCGATCGGCGAGAATGCGGACGTGTGCACACGGGCAGCGGGTCAAACGGTATGAGCCTCGGCCGTTTCGCTCCGTCGCCCACGGGAGTTCTCCACGTGGGCAATCTCCGAACCGCAGTGGTCGCGTGGCTGGCGGCCGTGTCGACCGGCGGTCGGATGCTGGTTCGGGTGGAGGACCTCGATCGCGCCAATTCGTCGCGGGAGAACGAGATCCGACAGCTCGCCGATCTGCGGAGAATCGGACTCACGTTCCCCGACGAGATTCGGCGGCAGAGCGATCGATTTCCGTCGTACGATTCCGTCATCGCCGACTTGAGTGCCCGTGGCCTCACCTACCGGTGCTTCTGTACCCGCAAGGAGATCAGAGAGGCGGCGAGCGCCCCGAACGGCCCGATGGCCGAAGGTGCCTATCCCGGAACCTGCCGTCATCTGAGCGAGCGGGAGATCGACGAGCGACTCGACGAGGGTCGACCGTATGCGGTGCGATTGCGTACCGACGGCGAGTCGTACACCTTCGACGATCGGATCCTGGGCCCGGTCACGGGATTCGTCGACGACTTCGTGTTGCGTCGCAACGACGGAGTGCCGGCGTACAACCTCGCCGTGGTGGTCGACGACGCCGAGCAGGGTGTCGACCAGATCGTGCGGGGCGACGATCTCGCGCTCTCGACACCGCGCCACCTTCATTTGCAGAAGATCCTCGGTCACCATCCCCCCGAATACGCGCACGTTCCACTCGTGCTGGGTGGCGACGGAGAGCGATTGGCCAAACGCCACGGCTCGGTCACCCTCGACGACCTCGCCGCTCGCGACGAGGACGACCGCTCGATCGTGGCGGTCCTGCTGGCGAGCCTCGGCCTACCCCCCGATCTCGTCGCGGCACGGCACGAATTCGATTGGGCTCGAATCACCCGAAAGCCTTGGACGATTCCCGAACGCTGGCAGACTCGGACGTCATGAGTGCCAGAACTGGTCCCGACGATCTACGGCGTGTTCTGGGTTACGAGGACGCGATCGATCCGGCGGAGTCGGTGACCGAGGTCGGGCCCGAGTTGTACGTGGTGCCCTTCTGGACCCCGGGCATGTGTTCGGCCGTGATCCGCGCCGCCGAGTCCGTGGGGGCCTTCGAACCACAACCCGATGACCCGGTCCCCGGTCACGAGGTCAGCCTGGCCCTCATCAGTCCACGCCTGTTCGATCACGTCCAGAACGATCTCGGATCGCGTATCTGGCCCCAGTTGAGGAGCGTGTGGCCCCTCATCGATTACTGCGGACTGCGCGACGTCTTCGTCATCAAGTACGCGCTCGACGCTCAGACCGAGTTGCGCATCCATCACGACGTGGCTCAGGTCTCGGCGTCGGTGAAACTGAACGAGGGTTACGAGGGTGCCGAACTCGCGTTTCCACGGCAGCAGTTCGACAACACGTCCGTCCCCGTGGGTTCGCTTCTGGTCTGGCCGTCACTCGTGACCCATCCGCATCGCACCGAACCTCTTCGCTCGGGCGTCAAGTACGGACTCACCGTCTGGTTCGAACTTCCCGAACAGTACAACTGACATTTCTCGCCCTCGCAGCGCGACGGTGACGTGAGTATCCGCGAAACGCCCTGTCACCGTCACTACTTTCGTGCTCACTGTGGTGCGACACGGAGACACGACTCGTCCTGCGTCGAAACTCCGATTCGTCGCCTCGTCGTTCCTCCCCGTTGCGTCGGCACTGACGATGATCGTCGCCTCGTCGTCGTGTTCGTCGTCGGGCTCGAGCGCGGTGGCGGCCACACCGCCCGTGCGGACGATCGATCTGCTGCCCCTGGTCGAGCAGGCCACGACTCTGCCACCACCCACGGTCGCGCCCACGACCACTGCGCCGCCTCCACCGCCCACGATCGCCACGATCCCGATCGGCGCCTCCGTCGAACCGATCCCGGCGATCGGCCGGCAGTCCGGTGAAGGAGCGAGACGAGTGCAAGAACGTCTGCTCGAACTCGGGTTCTGGCTGCAGTCGGCCAATGGCGACTACGGCGTGACCACTCGGCAGGCGGTCATGGCCTTCCAGAAGTACCGGGGTCTCGATCCGAGCGAATCGGTCGACGAGGCCACCGCCGTCGCACTCGGTGAGGCCCAGAACCGGGTGGTCGGACACACCGACACCGGAACTCTTCTCGAGATCGACAAGACCCGCCAGCTGATGTACCTCGTCGTCGACGGTCGAACGGTCTGGGCCTTCAACGTCTCGACCGGGAGTGGCGTTCCCTATCTCGAACGCGACAAGACCGAGTGGGGCAAGTGGGTTCGAGGCGACTCGCAGACCCCCGACGGCATCTTCACCATCGATCGCGAGTTCGAGAAGGGTTGGCGACCGGGGGATCTCGGCGAGATCTATCGACCCAAGTACTTCAACGGTGGCATCGCCGTCCACGGTGCCTACAAGATCCCGGCCCACCCCGCATCACACGGCTGTGTTCGGGTCTCCACACCGGCGATGGATTTCCTGTGGTCGTCGGGTCTGGCTCCCCGCGGCACCGTCGTCTGGGTGCACTCGATCGCCTGACGTCCGAGCGTGTGTGACACGCTGGACGTGTGCTACCCGCCATCGGATCCGTGCGCCCGTGGACCGACCCCACGGTGGTGTCGCTCGGTCGACGACGGATGCGACCCACCCTCACGGCCGCTCCCGACGTCGAGACAGTTCGCGATGGGCGTGAACGATCCCCCTGGTGGCGCGGTCTGAACGGCCGGTGGTCGTTCAGACTCTTCGACCATCCCGACCTCGTCTCGGCGGCGGCGATCACCGGCGCGACGGGCGGCAGTTGGCGAACGGTCGACGTCCCGGGCAACTGGACTCTGCAGGGCGTCGGTGACCTGCCTCACTACACGAACGTCGACATGCCGTGGCCGGGCCGACCGCCGTCGTTGCCCGAACGAGTTCCGACCGGTGTGTATCGCCGGACGTTCCGTGTTCCCGCCGGATGGCGTCGACGTCGCACCATTCTTCACATCGGTGGTGCCGAGAGCGTTCACGTGGTCTACGTGAACGGTGAGTTCGTCGGCTACGGCAGTGACAGTCGTCTACCCAGCGAGTACGACGTCAGTGACGTCCTGACCACCGGTGACAACGAAGTGGCGATCGTCGTCGTGCGTTACAGCGCGCAGTCGTACGTGGAAGACCAGGACCAATGGTGGATGGCTGGGTTGCATCGTGAGGTGTTCCTCGAATCGCGCGGCATCACGCACATCGATCGGCTTCGTTGCGTGGCCGACTGGGATCACGAGACGGCGACGGCGTCGATCACGGTGCGCGCCGACGTCGCGACGTTCGACGAAGCTCTCGACCGCGGATGGAAGATTCGAACCTGGGTCGAGACCATCGGAGGAAGACGTCGAGGGAGCGTCCTCACGGCCCCAGTCGCTTGGTCGCATCGATCGGCATACGTGTTCGCCGGACATCGGGCCGAGGTCTCGGGAGCGGTGAAAGGCATCGAACCCTGGTCGGCCGAGACGCCGACCCTGTACGCGGTGATCTGCGAATTGATCTCTCCGGAGGGTGACGTCACCGAAGTACTCATGCAGCGGGTCGGCTTCCGACGCGTCGAGATGCGCGATGGTCTCGTCTGTGTGAACGGCACACCGGTGACCTTCATGGGTGTCAATCGCCACGATCACCATCCCGATCGCGGCAAAGCGGTGACCGTCGACGACATGCGCGCCGACGTCGTGACGATGAAGGCGCACAACGTGAACGCTGTCCGTACGTCGCACTACCCGAACGATCATCGCTTCTACGACCTCTGCGACGAATTCGGTCTGTACGTGATCGACGAAGCGAACGTCGAGAGCCACGCTTTCAACACGAGTCTCTGTCACGACCCGACGTATCGCGCGACGTGGCTCGAACGTGTCGGGCGAATGGTCGAACGGGACGCCAACCACCCGTCGATCGTGATGTGGAGCCTCGGTAACGAATCCGGCTACGGCGAAGTTCACGACGCCTGCGCGGCTCTGATGAGATCGCTCGACCCGACTCGTCTCTTGCACTACGAGGGCGCCGTTTTCCATGCGGGATGGAACGACGGCGGGACGAACGTGACCGACGTGGTGTGCCCGATGTACGCGCCACCAGCTGCCATCGAGCTGTATCTGCAATCCGATCTCGGACATCGTCCGGTCGTGATGTGCGAGTACAGCCACGCGATGGGCAACTCCAATGGTGGACTCGCCGACTACTGGAGGCTCGTCGACAAGTACCCGCGTTTTCAGGGTGGCTTCGTCTGGGAATGGAAGGATCACGGTCTTCGTCAGCGCACCCCGAACGGCGAGCGCTTCGCGTACGGGGGTCAGTTCGGCGATCGACCGAACGACGGGAACTTCGTCGCCGACGGATTGGTGTCACCGCTCGGTGAACCTCACCCGGCCATGCAGGAATTGGCGTGGGTGCATCGGCCGGTGTCGGTCGCTCTGGCCGGTTGGAAAGTACGGGTGGCGAATCGGCAATCGTTCCGTGATCTGTCGTGGCTCACCGGCGAGTGGTCGCTGTCGAAGGACGGCGAGGTCACCGCGCGAGGAACCTGGGCGCCCGTCGTGGCGCCCGGAGATTCGCTCGTCGTCGACCCCCCGGTCGTTCTGAGCGACGCCCTGGCCGACGCCGATCGCTCGGGATCCGACCTCGTGCTCACGTTCCGTTGGCGAACCTCGAAGTCGACGCCATGGTGTGCCCGCAATCATCTCGTCGCATGGGACGAAGTCGTTCTACGAACGCGCGATCCCCGTCCTGTGGTGACGGTCGTCGAGTCAGTGACCGGAAACGATCCGTTGTCCGAAGTTCTGACGTCGTCGCCGACTCCCACTCTGTGGCGGGCGGCCGTCGACAACGATGGATTCAAGTTGATGCCCGACCTTCTCGAGCGCATGGGTATCGGAGGTCCGGCACTGGCCCGCTGGTTGGCGCAGCGAATCGATCGCGGGCTGACAGTTGCCGGCGTGACGAGTCGTACCGATGTGGTGCACGGTGCTGATGGGTGGACGACTTTCTCCCACGTGATCGACGTTCCGGCCTCGATGGTCGACGTGCCGCGAGTCGGAGCCGTGTTCGAGGTTGCGATGGCCGAGAGAGTTCGTTGGTTCGGGCGCGGACCGCTCGAGAACATGCCCGACCGCAAGTCCGGTGCTCTGCTCGACGTCTGGGAGTCCGCTCCGGACGATCTTCCCTACGTGCTGCCCCAGGAATACGGCCTGCGCACCGATTGTCGATGGATGGAGATCGTGTTCAGCGGAGCGAAGAGGCTGCGCATCGAGGTTCTCGATCCGGCGTCCTTGCACATGTCGGCGGTGCGTCACCGAGACGCCGACTTGTTCGCGGCCCGCGACGCGACCGAACTCTCACCGACGGGAGGACTGGTCGTGCACGTGGATGCCGCTCATCGTGGAGTCGGAACGGCGAGTTGTGGTCCGGACGTTGCTGACAGTGCTCGACTCGTCGCTGGCCAGTACCGCTTCAGTTACCGGATGAAGGTGCTCGGTCGGCGCGACGCACGGTGATCGCCCGGTCTTCGGCGGTCAGACATCGACCGGTCTCGAGGTCGAACTTCCATCCGTGGAGCGTGCAGGTGAGAACCGTTCCGTCACATTCTCCGAAAACCGAGAGATCAGCGCGGCGGTGGGGGCAGAAACGTTCGACGACGTAGTCGCCGATGCGGATCTCTTGCGCCGGCGGTTCGGGTCGAAGTCGGCGGATCGCTTCGGCTTCGGCGCGTTGCATTCGTTCGACCGACAAGGACTTGAAGAAGTTGTAGAGGAATTCGTTGAACTCGCCTCGACGCCAGGCTCGGAATCGACACGACAAGAAGAGCTTGTCGCTCCAGTCGACGGCGTCCTCGGCGACGACGGTCTCCACCAAACGGCGGTCGATCTCGAAGCGGAACGCGTGATCGCGACCGTCGTGGGGAACGACTCGGCCGTTCGGGAAGTCGATCAAGATCTCGAGATCTCCGGCCCGGAGGAGACACGCACCGCCGATGGCCGAGCGCAAGGTGGGGGCGAGGGCCATGAGTGGCTCCCACCACGTCGACAGAGTCGACACGAGGTCGGTCGTCGGTCGCGACCAACCTTCTTTCATCTCGGCGAGGTGCGTCGCGTAGTCGGCTTGATACTTGCGAAGGTACGTCTCCTTGTCGTCGAAGATCGCGCGAACTTCGGCGTCGGAGAAGGGATGCGTCACGGTGAGCTCGTGATCGCGTAGTTCGAAAGTGGTTCCTGGAACGTTGACGAGCCCGTGCCGGCCGACCGATTCGAGTCGACGGATGAATTGGGTCTGGTCGGGGAAGATCGACGGTTCGTCCCCGCGAATCACGTTGAACGCGAAGAGATCCGGATCGAGGAACACCGGCGGACCGGCCGAGGGCACCACGTGGTGCGCGTCGATCGCTTCCACGTAACGCAGGGCACGGGAGAACTGGCTCTCGACCTTGTCGCTCGCGAGACGACTCTTGTCGTCAGCGGGCATGTCGTACACCATGGGATACCAGATCGCCCCGGAGAACTGGAGCCAGTGGAGATCGACCGTTCCGTGTTCGGCCAGTGCGCCGAGATCACTCGTGCGGCAGTCGTTCTGGTTCACCAAGCGATGCACTCCGTCGGAGATGACGATCGCCGAGTCACCACCGGGCCCGTCGGCGATGGCGGTCTCGGTGTGAATGGCCACGGTCAGTCCGTCGCCGAGATCGATTTCCTCTCCGTTCGTCGTGGTGACGAACTCGCTGAACCCGAGGCGTCGCAGTCGACGTTCGAGTTCCTTGGTGGGATAGTCGGGGAGAAGAACCGGGGTGAGCCTCGGCACGTTCTCGACGAGCCACTGTTCGTCGAAGTGATCACCGTGGAGATGCGAGACGTAGAGGAACGACGGACGGCGAATCGCATCGAGGACGGGCGCGGGCAGACGATCGTTGCGCGGGAACGGGAACCAGGATCCGAAGAAAGCCGGATTGAACCAGGGGTCGCACAGGATCGATCCCGCCGAGGTTTCGACGAGGATGCCGGCGTGTCCGATCGACGTGGCTCGCACGAGACGAACCTACTTCAATCCGTTTCGGAACTTTCGTGTGACGAATGGCGAATGAGTCACGGGGTGGGCGGATCTTTGTACACGGTGCCGGACCGCGACACGTGCTCGGTCCACTTCTGACCGTCCCAGTATCGGTACTCGTAGCGACCCGACGGATCCTTGTACCAATCGGCCGGAACCGACGGAGTGCCGGTCGACGACGTCGCTGTCGACCCGGTGTCGCCAGACGAAGTGTTGACAGCAGCGGTGGTGGCGACCACTTGTGTGGGAGCCGATGCAGCGGCGTCGGTCGTACGCGCGGCGCCCCACCCGGAGGGCTCGTTGGTCGCGCTGGCCGACACGGTGGTCGTACTCGATGCGTTCGTGGGCGCGGGCGATGTACGCGGCGCGGTCTCGCGTGAGAGATAAGCGACGATGTCGTTGCCGACGGCGACCACGCTCACGACGTCCCAACCCTCGGACGATTTGGTGGTGAGTGTGGTGGCGAGGGCCGCGTGATCGAACGACGACACCTTGACGGAAACGAACTCTTTCATGCGGGGGAGTGTAGCCACGACCGCACTGATGGATCCGTCGGGGACCCGTCGTGAACGGTCTCGCCGTTGCGCAGGGCGATCACACGAGCAACTCGATCGAGGAACGAGGGTTCGTGAGTTGCGACCACCACCGCCGCACCCCGAGCCGATGCGTCGTCGAGAAGCGCGAGCAACGTCTCCTTCCCGGTGGCATCGAGACCGACGAACGGTTCGTCGACGAGGAGCAGATCGAACGGTCGAACGAAGGCCAGAGCGATGGCGGCCTTCTGTTTCAGACCGCGACTGAAACGCGTGGGCAGATCATCGGCACGAGCATCGAGACCGAGGCGGGTCAGAAGTCCGATGGCGGTGTCGACCCAGTCGCTCGCCTGGTGAAGGCGCGCGGTGTACTCGAGGTGTTCCCACAACGACAGATCCTCGTAGAACACGGGTGAGTCGGAGAGGTAACTCAGTCGGCGACGACTCTCGGAATCGTGGGGAGCGTGGCCGAAGATCTCGACCACACCCGACGTGGCGTCGAGAAGTCCGGCGGCGATGCGAAGGAGCGTGGTCTTGCCCGACCCGTTGTGCCCGATCAGCGCGACACGTTCTCCGGATCCGATCGTGGCGGTGAAATCGGCGAGCGCCGGACCGTCGCCGTAATCCTTGGTGAGCGATCGAGTGACGAAAGCGGCGGACGTCATGACGAGACCCCAGTCTGTCGGGAACCGGGCGAGGTGCGTGAACTCTCCGCGCGCGCCCGTTCGAACCAGGCACGAATGGCGTCGCGGCGGTGGATCCAGGCGGCCACCGTTCCGATCACCAGCAGTGTGAAGATCGAACCACGTACCGCCGCGGCTTCGGCGTCCCGGGCACTCTCGGCCACGAGGATCGGGACCTGACCAGCCGTTGCGAGGGCGATGGGCCAGACGGCCTTGATCACGTTGGCAGTGCCGGCGATCTCGGGTGGCAGCGTGGCATCGCGCGCGACCGACGTGACCGGATCGGGAGCACCCGCGACGACGTTCACCGCCGCACCGGCCAGACCGGCGAGAACTGCGGGCCCGCACGAGATGGCCGCGATCGACCAATCACCGCCGACGATTCCGGTGGCGACGCCGGCGAGGACCGCGAAGGGCAGAGCTGCGACGACGGGTGCGGAGAGCAGACGTACGTACGTCTCGCCGCGTTCGATTGGTAGACGATCCGTGAGATCGCCGTGGTCGATTTCTTGGGCGAGCGGCTCGGTGAGTTCGAGTCCGATGACGAAAGCGAGGAATGCAGCTGCGATCGCGAGCGGTGCCGTTCCCTCGATCACGCCTCCCATCGCCGCACCGGCGCCCAG
>JBEDFW010000169.1:0-5181 GCA_041174985.1 Actinomycetota bacterium
ACGATGCGACGCTGTTGCGTATCGCCCGAGCATGTCCGAGTGGAGCGATACGTCTGAGTCGTAACGGAGTCGAGATCGAGCTCTGAGTTCGCGCCCGACTCGCCCCGATCTAGTCGAGGCGAAGCAGTCGACGAGCGTTGGTGTCGTACGCAGAGGCCGTGTCGGACTCGTCGATCAGCGGAATCTCGGCGCGTGAGGTCGGGGCGTCCCAGCCCGCCAGATTCGTTCCCACCACCAGTCGATCTCGCCCCACTCGTTCGGTGAGCAATTCGAGCGAGGACTCGTCGTGCAGATGCTGATCGAACCAGAGTCGTCGCATGCCGGCAAGGAAGTCGACCGGATTGTCGCGTGCCCAGGGTCGAGTTCGTCCTTGGTGTTCGAGACGACCCGACATGTACGCGGCCGCACCACCGCCATGCGACACGCAGATGTCGAGTCGGGGGTGTCGGTCGAGAACTCGTCCGTAGATCAAGTGAGCAATCGCCATCGTCTCTTCGTACAGAAAGCCGACCGAGAGATCGAGGTCGTACTTTCGGATTCGCGCGTCACGGAGGGGCCCGTCGATTCCCCAGGGAGCTGGATGGATGAAGATCGGGACGTCGAGACGCACGGCCCGCTCCCAGAGAGGATCGAGGGCGGTGTCGTCGAGATCGGTGCCGAAGTCGGTACCGACGTACGCACCGATCAGTCCATGCTTTTCGACCGCGCGCGTCAATTCCTCGCATGCGGCACCGACGTCCTGCATCGGCAGTTGAGCGAACCCACGGAATCGATCGGGATGCTCAGCCACGACGGACGCCATTTCGTCGTTGTGCCAGCGACAGAAATTGATCGCCAGATCGGCTTCGATGTGGTGGAAATACGTGAGTGGGTTCGGAGAGAGAATCTGGAGGTCGATACCGAGATGATCGTTGGCACGAAGTCTCAAGTCGACGTCCATGAAGGGGGAGTTGGCGTAATTGACTCCGTCGAGCACGTATCCCCCGACGCGAAAGCGCGGACGCCCCTCGGGTCCGACACCCAGTTCGGGCCCGTAGTGACCGGCGCAACCCATGACTCCGCCCAACACCACGTGCGCATGCACATCGATCATGTGATTAGTCTCGCACCGTGACGTCATCCGGACGTGGTTCGCTGTACCTCGCCGCCGGATCCTTTCTCGACCTCGACGCGTCGGGCTTGATCGATTTGGCTGGCGACCTGGCTGGCGACGTGGCTGGCGACCTGGCTGGTGACATGTCCGGCACCCTGGCTGGCAACGGCGCCGACTTCGCGGGCGTGGGCTTGCGACTCTCGGGCGAACACCTCGTCGCCGACTCTCGCTCGGCGGTTTCCCTCCGCCGACGACTCGAGGCGGTCGGCAAACGGGTTTTCGACGTCGAGGTCATCCGAGTGTCATCGGGATTCGACATGTATTCGGCGACGACGCTCATCGAACGGGCGGCCGAACTCGGCGCTCGGTACGTTCTGGCTGTCTCTGATCTCAGCGAACCGGGTTCTGGGACGACTGCTCCTGGATCGACTGCTGCCGGACCGAGTGCTCTCGACCGGTCGATCGAGGTGTTCGCCGCGCTCCAACAGCGAGCCGACCAAGCGGGTCTGTCGATCGCAGTCGAGTACATGGCGTGGACGACGCCGAGCGACGTCGCGGGCGCCCTGAAAGTTCATCAGTCGACCGGATGTCGGATCGTGGTCGATCTGTTGCACCACGCACGTATCGGGGCGACGGCGTCCGATCTCGAGCTCTTGGTTCGGTCCGGTGCGATCGCTTGGGTGCAACTCTGTGACGCGCCGGCCGAGCGGCGTGCGAGTTCTCTCGTCGAGGAGGCACGTCACGGCCGATTGGTGCCCGGGACGGGCGGACTACCGCTCGGCGACTTCCTTGGGGTGATTCCTTCGACCATCGACGTGAGTATCGAGGTGCAGAGTGACGATTTGCTGTCACTCACCGCGATCGATCGTGCACGCCGATTGATCGCTGCCAGTCGAGAACTTCTGGGTTGAACGCCTCGTTCAGCCGAAGAGAACCGGATACTTGCCGAAATAGGGTCGGGTCGTCGATTCGTCCATCACCGGGGGATCGTTCGGATCGGGACGTACGTCGTGATCGAAGAGTGCCTGAACCGCGCACGGAACGAGACCGTACGTGTGCTCGGCGTCGACGCTGTTCGCGGCGGTGAGCCCGGCGGCCAGGTCCTGTCCGATGCAGGCGTGCATTCCTGATCCGAACGACAGACCGTACTGAGACACGCCGTCGGGAGTCCGACGATGCGGGTCGAATTCCTCGGCGTTCGATCCGAAGACCGATCGATCACGGTTGACGGCCAAGAGATCGATGACGACCTTGCTTCCCTTCGGGATGGTTCGACCGCTCTTCAGTTCGACATCGGAGAGCGCCCAGCGCATGGCTACCGGACTGGACGGTTGGAGGCGAATGGTCTCGTGTGTACAGCGTTGTACGAACGAGCGGTCGGATCTGGCCAGTCCACGATCCTCGGGGTGAGCATCGAGCCACTTGAAGATGTTGTGGGCGACGCGCGTGAAGGCGGTCGCCGAGGTGTGCGCTCCGGCCAGAAGGTAGAAAGCGACCTCGCGGACGAGAACGTCGTGGGGGAGATGGAGTTGATCTTCGTTGGCGAGCAGGATGCTCATGACGTCCTTGGGAAGCTCTTGTCCCGCATCGAGGAGAGCCTTGCGGCGGGCCAGTGACGGTCGCACGAATTCGTCGTCGAATTCCGAGAGCTTCTGCGCGACTTCGGAGCGCTTGACGTCTTTGTCGCCGGTGAAGTGGGCGAGAGTTGCGCCTTCGATGAATCGCATCAAGTAGTCGTAGAGCCGGTGGGTTTCGTCGGGTGTTCCGAGCGGACGATCGACACCGGCCGTGCTGGCGGCGAGGTTCATCATCATCTGGTGTCCGAGATCGACGAGTTCGGCTCGTCCGGCTGCTACGTGTGGCTCGATGGTCTGGGTGATGATCGGTGGGAACAGCGTTCGTTCGTACAGCTCGAAGGTCTCGCGACGGAACAAACGGTTCTCGAGACGCCGTCGATCACGATGCTCGGCTCCGTGAAGATTCACGAGCACGTCACCCATGATCACTTCGCCGGCGTCGTAGAGGGCCTGACGAAGATCCTTTTGACGGTAGGTGTCCTTGGCTTCGTCGTAGGTGGAGATCGTGACGACCGGAGTGTCGGTGGTGCTCATGGTTCCAGTCTTATGCGTTGGTGACGCCGAGTCCGAGCCCGCCGTCGACGGTCATCACGGCCCCGGTGGTCCATTCGGCTCGAGCGAGATATTCGATCGCCTCGGCGATCTCGTCGACCGTGCCGATGCGGCCGAGGGCGTGGGCCGACGCCAGGCCCATCAGACGTTGCCGAGCGGTTTCGTCGTCGAACAAGCCGGCCCGTTGGTTGATCTCGGTGAACACGCCACCGGGTCGAACGCACGACACCCGCACGCCTTTCGGCCCGAGTTCAGCCGCCAGAACCCCGGTGAGAGTCTCGACCGCTCCCTTGGTCGCCGCGTAGGGAGAGGCTCCCGGGAAGGCGCGTTGTGAGTGGACCGATCCGATGAAGATGACCGCACCTTGCGCCGACTCGAGGTGAGGAAGAGCCAACTGGGTGAGCATCATCCCGGCGATCACGTTGGAATGGAAGACGTCGATGAGACTTCGCTCGTCGAGAGTCGACAACGGTCCCCGGTACATGTTGCCGGCGTTGTTCACGAGAACGTCAAGACGCCCGTTGCCGTGCGACACGGCGGTGTCGATCATGCCCCGTCGATCGGCGTCCACCGTGACATCACCGACGACTGCCGCGCAGCGCTCACCGATCGACGATGCGACCGAGTTCACTTTGTCGGCCCGTCGACCCGAGATCGTCACCCGAGCCCCTCGAGCGGCGAAGTGTCGGGCCGCTCCCTCGCCGAGGCCTGATCCACCCCCGGTGATCAGAATCGACATACCCTCGATGTTTCTCATGTTGTGACTCTCATGTTGTGACTCTCATGTCGTGACTCTCATGTCGTGATACTCGTGTCGTGATCGGCGGTCAGTCGGTGGTCGTCGCCCAGTCGACCGATTGGCTGATCAGTCGACTGACGTCGGGGTGGCGTAGCGACATCGTGTCATGGCCGAAGCACACGTACGCCACCCGGCCGGCTCCGTAACGATGGGTCCAAACGACCGGTTGATCGCGATCGTCGGGGGTTCGGCGCGCGGTGGCGAGAATGTCGATGTCGAGAAGTCGGAGATCGCCGTACACCTCGTCGTCGAGAGTGAACGTCGGTGAGACCCCTCGAGTCACCGGGTGGTCACGATCGACGAGAGTGGCCGTCACGTTGCCGAGGGGAGGGTGGGACGAGACGTCCCAGATCCAGCCCCCTCCCATCACGTCGGCCCACTCGGGCCAGTCGTCGAAACAGATCGTGGCCGTATGGTTTCCGACCAGTCCACCTCCGGCACGCACGAAGGTGGTGATGGCTTCTTTGACCGCGTCCGACGAGTCATAGGCCCAGTCGTCGCGCCACTGTGCGTAACGTTCGGCGAGCATGCGCCACCGAAGCGCGTTGACGACGAGGACATCGACGGACGAATCGGCGAGAAGTGCGGGAAGGGCGTCGGGGTCGTCGACGAGAATCGTGTGACGACCGGTGCTCTCGACGATCGCCGCGAGAGCCGGACCGGTCTCCACGAAGGAGTGGGCGTAGTCGGGCCCGCCGGTGAGGATGACGGCGGTGCTCACGACATCTCCGCGCACGACATCACTGCTCACGACATCACTGCTCACGACGTCGGTTTGTGGCCGACCGAGTCGACACTGGCTGGTCGTGGGAGGTGGGCGATGACTGACCCGGTGACTCCTCCGTCGACCACGATGTTCTGACCGTGGATGTACGACGCCTCGTCGGATGCAAGGAACAGGACGACCGACGCGATGTCATCGGCGGTTCCCAGGCGGCCGAGAGGAACCTTCGACTCACGAGCGTGTCGCGTTGCGGGATCGGCGTAGATCGGTTCGGACATGCCGGCGTCGATGAGACCCGGAGCGACGGCGTTCACACGCACTCCGAATGCGCCCCACTCGATCGCCATTTGCGACGTGAGAAGTGCGACGGCCGCTTTGGTGGCGCCGTAGGCGCCGGCATTCGGACCAGCGGCGACCCCGTTCATCGATGTGATGT
>JBEDFW010000170.1:0-2994 GCA_041174985.1 Actinomycetota bacterium
CGGCTCGTTCTCCACGACCTGCTGAAGTGACCCGCCGGTAGGGTTGTCCCCCTATGGCGTCCGTCCTCGACCCTGACGCCCCGTTGCGTCTCGCCTATCTCACGTATCGCGGGAAACCCCATGTGGGTGGCCAGGGCGTGTACACCCGGCACCTCACCAAGGCCCTGGTCGATCTCGGCCACTCGGTCGAAGTGTTCGGCGGCCAGCCCTACCCGGTGCTCGACGCCCGGGTCCCGCTCACCAAACTCCCGAGTCTCGACCTGGTCAACGACCACTACCCCTTCCGCTTCCCGGCGATCTGGGAATTGAAGAAACGGGAGGACTGGCTCGAGGTCGGCCTCTTCCTCACCGGTCAGTTCGGTGAGCCCACCGCCTTCTCGGCGCGAGTCAAACGACATCTCGCCCAGCGCACCCGCGAATTCGACCTCGTGCACGACAACCAGTGTCTCGGCCGCGGCATTCTCGGTCTCGAGAAACTGATCCCGACCATCGTGACTCTCCACCACCCGATCACGCGCGATCGAGCCCTCGAGATGGAGCACGCACCGAACTGGTGGAAGCGACTCGGCGTGTCGCGCTTCTACTCGTTCGTGAAGATGCAGGGTCGAGTCGCGAGTCGCATGCCGCGCATCGTCGTCGTGAGCGAGAACAGTATCAAGGACATCCACAGCGACATGGGTGTCTCGTACGACCGCATGCGTCTCGTCCCGGTCGGGGTCGATCCGCAACTCTTCGCTCCCATGCCTCACGTGGCGCGCATCCCCGGGCGCCTCATCACCACCGCGTCGGCCGATGTCGCGCTCAAAGGGCTGGCTTATCTCCTCGAAGCAATGGCCAAGCTGCGCACCGAACGCGACGTCACGCTCACGATCATCGGCAAACCGAAGCCGGGCAAGAGCATGGACCTCATTCAGAAACTCGGCCTCGAACCGCACATCCAGTTCGTGTCGGGCGTACCCGACGAGCGCATCGTCGAGCTCTACGCCGAAGCCGAGTTGGCCGTGGTTCCCTCGCTCTACGAAGGTTTCAGCCTCCCGGCCATCGAGGCCATGTGCACGGGCATCTGCCTGGTCGCCACCGACGGAGGAGCTCTGCCCGAGGTCACCGGACGCGATGGTGACACCGTGCTGCAGTGCGGAGCCGGAGACGCCGAAGCACTCGCCTCCACGATCCGACGCGGCCTCGACGACGCCGAACTGCGCGCACGCGTGGGTGCGAACGGACGTCAGCGCGTGCTCGAACGCTGGACCTGGCGGCGCTGTGCCGAACTCACCGTCGAGCAGTACCGCGAAGTGCTGGCCATGCCGGCCAACATCGAGAAGCTCAAGCGCAACGGGCGGCTCGGCTGATGCTGACGGTTCGATTCGACACACTCGGTCTCGTTCCCGGCGATCTCGTCCTCGACGCCGGTGCCGGATTCGGTCGGCACGCCTACGAAGTCGCCCGTCGTGGCGGTCGCATCGTCGCCCTCGACTACGCCGACGACGAAGTGCGCACCACTCGAGCCACCTTCGGTGCCATGTTGGCCGAGGGTCAGATCACGGTCGACTCGTACGTCGGAGCGTTGCGCGGTGACGCGACTCGTCTTCCGTTTCCCGACGACACCTTCGACCGCGTGATCACGTCCGAGGTGCTCGAGCACATTCAGGACGACGTCTCGGCCATCGCCGAACTCGTTCGCGTGTTGCGTCCCGGTGGTTCGTTCGCCTGCACGGTGCCGTCCTGGTGGCCCGAGAAGGTCAACTGGAAGTTGTCCGACGAATATCACGCACCCAAAGCCGTCGGCGGGCACGTTCGTATCTACAGCCAGACCGAACTCACGGCCAAGCTCCGGGCCGCGGGGCTCGACGTGCGCGGTACGCATCGTGCCCACGCGCTGCACTCGCCCTACTGGTGGCTCAAGTGCGCGGTCGGGCCCCGACGCGAAGATCACCGTCTCGTGCGCGCCTACAAGAAATTCCTCGAGTGGGACATCACCGAACAGCCGCGCAGTGTCAAGGTCGTCGAGAAGGTGCTCTCCCCCGTGATGGGCAAGAGTCTCGTGGTCTACGCGACCAAGAAGCCCGAGCGAACCTCCGCTCCGCGGGTCGACACGCCGAGCAGGAGTCTGGTGAACGCATGACGAACGTTCCCCACATCGAAGGAGTGCTGAGTGCCGACGAAGTCGTGCGCACCGCCGAGTCGATCGCCGCTCTGCAACTCGACTCGGGCATGATTCCGTGGTTCGAGGGCGGACACTGCGACCCGTGGAATCACGTCGAGACCGCCATGGCTCTCGACGTGGCCGGCTTCCATCGTCACGCCGAACGGGCCTACGAATGGCTGGCCGACACGCAACACCGTGACGGCTGGTGGTTCAACTACTACCTGCCGGGCGGAATCGTCGAGGAGCCGAAACTCGACACCAACGTCTGCGCCTACGTGGCCGCTGGCGTGTGGCACCACTGGCTCTGCACGTGGGACCGGGGTTTCGTCGATCATCTGTGGCCCACCGTCGAACGAGCGATCGACTGGGTCCTCTCGATGCGTCGACACGACGGCACGATCCTGTGGGCACGCGAGGAACACCGTTCGCCGTGGGACTACGCACTGCTCACCGGCTCCTCGTCGATCTGGCACGCCCTCACGTGCGCGGTCGAACTCGCCGAATTGGTGGGTGAACCCCGACCCGATTGGCGCGACGCCGCCGACCTGCTGCGCGTCGTGATCGCCGAACGTCCCGACGCGTTCGAACCCAAGCATCGGTGGGCCATGGACTGGTACTACCCGGTTCTCACCAACGCCCTCGAGGGCGACGCCGCCACGGCGCGTCTCGCCGAGGGCTGGAACGTGTTCGCGATGCACGGACGAGGCATTCGCTGCGTCAGTGACGAACCCTGGGTGACCGCCGCCGAGACCGCCGAGTGCTCGCTCGCGCATTCGGCCGTGGGTGACATCGAGACCGCCACCCAACTCCTCGCCTGGACGCGCGCTCACCGTCACGACGACGGTTCC
>JBEDFW010000171.1:0-14260 GCA_041174985.1 Actinomycetota bacterium
TCGACACGAGTGTCGGAGGCCCGGGGCGTGTCGCCGTTCACCCACTCATTCTGCCAGTCGTGCGCCCGACGTCGACGAGCGCTCGTAGTTGACGGGTCCGGTCGCCGGGCGATAGGGAACATGCGTGGATTCCGCATCGCCCGCGCTCGTGCACCTCCGCGGTGAGTCGGTGAGCGTGGTGCTCGACGTGTCGTCGGGAATTCCACTCGTCGAGCACTGGGGATCGCGACTGCACTCGATCGACGGTTGGACGCCGTCACGGCCGATTCCTCACGCTGGTCTCGACGTGGTGATTCCGGCGACGTGCGTGCCATCCGAAGGATTTCTCGGTCGACCGGGCCTGGCCGGACATCGACGCGGCGGTCGGCACTGGTCGCCGCGGTTTCGACTCGTCGGCCACCGCATCGACGACGAGGCCGCCCGATCGGTCGAGGTCGATGCGGTCGACGAGGTGGCGCAGCTGTCGATCACGACTCGTGTGTCGCTGGTCGACGACGTTCTCTCGATCGTCGTTTCGGTCACGAACGTCGGAGACGGTCCGTACATGCTCGATGCGGCGACGGTGACCGTGCCGTTGCCCGACCGAGCGACCACTCTCGGTGCGTACTCCGGACGGTGGGGTGCCGAATTCCGACTCGAGCGGTTCTCGTGGCCCCTCGGTGCGTGGTCGGTCGAGAACCGCACCGGTCGTACGTCGCACGAACACCCCCCGTATCTATGGGTCACGTCGGCCGACGCCGGCGAGTGGAGTGGTGAGGTGTGGGGTCTGCACCTCGCCTGGAGTGGTAACCACGCCACCTACGCCGAGCGATTGGTCGACGGTCGCCGTTACGTGCAGCTGGGCGAACTGTTCCACCCGGGTGAGATGTGCGTGTATCCGGGCGAGACCTACACCACTCCGACCGTGATCGGTGTGCACTCCGCGTCCGGTTTCACGCCGGCGTCGTGGGGCTTCCACCGCGAAGCGCGTCGTCGACGTCCGCGCGCGACGCCGCTCGATCCGCGCAAGGTGCACGCCAACACCTGGGAAGCCGTGTACTTCGATCACGACGTGGAACGCTTGAAGGCGCTGGCCGACGCGGCGGCATCGGTCGGCGTCGAGAGATACGTGCTCGACGACGGGTGGTTCGGCGGGCGTCGACACGACCGGGCCGGGCTCGGTGACTGGGTGGTGTCGCGCGACGTGTATCCGCAAGGTCTCGAACCCCTCATCGATCACGTGCGATCACTGGGAATGGACTTCGGTATCTGGGTCGAACCCGAGATGGTGAATCCCGACAGTGATCTGTTGCGCGCCCGTCCCGAGTGGGCACTGACAACCGAGGGTTACCCGGCGCTCACCGGCCGACATCAGTTGGTCCTCGATCTCTCCCGCCCCGAAGTCTTCGATCACGTGCGGGGACGGCTCGACGCTCTCCTCACCGATCACGCCATCGCCTACGTGAAATGGGACATGAATCGATGGGTCACCCAGGGAAGTGGTGCCGACGGGAAAGCGGCCTCTCACGACCAGACGATCGCGGTGTATCGACTCCTCGAGGAACTACGACGGCGCCACCCCGACGTCGAATTCGAGTCGTGTGCATCGGGTGGGGGTCGTATCGACCACGAGATCCTGCGGCGGGTCGAGCGTTTCTGGACGAGTGACAACAACGACGCCGTCGAGCGCGCCGTCATCCACCAACGCGCGACGATGTTGATGCCGCCCGAGGTCCTCGGCTCCCACGTCGGTCCGTCACCGGCGCACAACACCGGACGTCGTCTACCGATGGCTCTGCGTACCGCCGTCGCGCTGTTCGGACACATGGGCGTCGAAGCCGATGTCACGGGTCTCGACGACGAGGAACGCGCGACGCTTCGGCACGGGATCGCGCTCTACAAGTCGTGGCGCGAATTCATTCATCGCGGTCGATTCGTCCGTTTCGACACCGACGATCGAGCGGTGCGATTCGGTGTCCAGTCGGACGATGCATCGGAGTCGCTCGTGTGTCACGTGCAACTCACCTCGCCACGGGGCGGATCGGTCAATTGGCGCTTCCCGAACGTCGACCCGAACCGTTCGTACGTGGTGCGATCCGTTTCGCTCGTGCCCGATGCATCGTCGACATCCACGGTCGCGCGACGACAGCCGCTCTGGTGGGAGTCGGCGCAATCGGATCGGCCGCCGTCGATCTCGGGTGACGTCCTGCGGCACATCGGCCTCGAGGCACCGGCGCTGGCTCCCCAAAGGGCCGTGTTGCTCCACCTGTCCTGCTCGTAGGATCGATGTGTGTCCGATCGCATTTCTGCCGAAACCGTCGCCAAGGTCGCGCGCCTGGCCCGACTCGACGTCACTCCCGACGAGGTGAGTCGTCTCACCTCGCAGCTCGACGGGATGCTCGAGCACTTCGCCGACATCGACGCTCTCGACCTGGCCTCGGTCGAACCCATGACTCAGCCGTACCCGCTCGTCAACGTGATGCGCGACGACGTGGTCGCACCGAGTCTTGATCGTGACGAAGTGCTGGCCGCCGCACCAGCGGCCGAGGACGGCCGCTTCCGTGTTCCGCCGATCATCGGGTTGGAGGGCTGATGTCGGTCGAGACCACGGCGTTCCGTATCGCCGACGACGTTCGTGCCGGTCGCGCGCGGGCCGTCGACGTCCTCGACGCACACCTGGCCAACGTGACGGCGCGCGAAGGCGACGTGCACGCGTTCAACACCGTGACGGCCGACGAGGCGCGGCGCATGGCCGAAGCGGTCGACGCCGCAGTCGCCGCCGGTCGTGATCCGGGTCCGCTCGCAGGTGTGCCGATCGCACTCAAGGACAACATGTGCACGCGCGGAATTCCCACCACGTGCTCGTCGCGCATTCTCGAAGGCTGGAAGCCACCGTACGACGCGACCGTCGTGACTCGTCTCGCGGCAGCCGGCGCGGTGTTCGTCGGCAAGACGAACCTCGACGAGTTCGCCATGGGTTCGAGCACCGAGAACTCGGCGTTCGGTCCCACCTTCAATCCGCATGACGTGACACGAGTGTCGGGAGGGTCGAGCGGTGGAAGTGCCGCCGCGGTGGCGGCTCGATTCGCGGCCGCCTCGCTCGGAAGCGACACCGGTGGATCCATTCGTCAGCCGGCTGCGCTGTGCGGTGTGGTGGGAGTGAAGCCCACGTACGGAACCGTGAGTCGTTACGGACTGGTCGCCTTCGCGAGCAGTCTCGATCAGATCGGCCCGTTCACCCACGACGTGCGCGACGCCGCTCTTCTCCTCGAGACGATCAGTGGACACGACCCGCTCGACAGCACCTCGATTCCGCAACCGCCGTTGCAGCTTCTCGGTGAGATCGATCGCGGAGTGGCCGGCCTACGGATCGGGCGCATCACCGATCTTCCCGGTGGTAGCGAACCCGAAGTCGAACAGCGTCTGGCCGAGGCGTTCGAAGCACTGGCCGCCGCTGGCGCCACGATCGTCGACGTCGAGCTTCCCTCGCTGAAGTACGGCCTCACCGCGTACTACCTCATCGCCCCGGCCGAAGCGAGCAGCAACCTCGCCCGTTACGACGGAGTGCGCTACGGCTCACGCGTCGAGGCCGCCGATACCAACGCGATGTACATGGCCACGCGAGCCGCCGGTTTCGGTGACGAAGTGAAGCGCCGGATCATGCTCGGTACGTACGCACTGTCGGCCGGTTATTACGACGCCTATTACGGCAAGGCGCTGAAGGTACGACGGCTCATCTCCGACGATTTCGCTCGTGCTTACGAGCGAGCCGACGTCATTCTCACTCCGACGTCACCGATCGTCGCCTTCCCCGTCGGCTCGAAGGTCGACGATCCGCTCTCGATGTACTTGTGCGACGTCTTCACCATCCCCACCAACCTCGCTGGCCATCCGGCCATGAGCGTTCCGTTCGGGACGGGTGCGCACGGATTGCCGGTCGGGGTGCAGGTGTTGGCGCCCACTCTCGGTGAACCGGTGATGTTCCGCGTGGCGGCCGAACTCGAAAGGGGAGTGCGATGAGCGAGTCGACCCCGGGCGAGAAGTTCATGATCGGCGAGTACGAACTCGTGTGCGGACTCGAAGTGCACGTCGAACTGGCCACGGCGACGAAGTTGTTCTCGGCGAGTGCCAATCGTTTCGGCGACGAACCGAACGTGCACATCGATCCGGTGACCCTCGGTCTGCCCGGCGCCCTCCCGGTGCTCAATCGCCGGGCCGTCGAGTTGGCCATGCGTATCGGTCTGGCTCTCAATTGCACGGTTCAACCCTGCACGTTCCACCGCAAGAACTACTTCTACCCCGACATGCCCAAGGCGTATCAGATCTCGCAGTACGACCAGCCCCTCAACGTCGACGGTTGGCTCGAACTGCCGGGTGGCAAGCGCATCGGCGTCGAACGAGCCCACCTCGAGGAAGACACGGGCAAGAGCACGCACGTGGGCGGTTCGGGAGGTCGCATCCACGGCAGCGATCATTCGCTCATCGATTTCAACCGAGCCGGAGTCCCGCTCGTCGAGATCGTGGGACGCCCCGACATCACCTCGCCCGAGGAGGCTCGGCAGTACGTCACCGAATTGCGTCAGATCCTCGTCGCCATCGGAGCCTCCGACGCCAAGATGGAAGAGGGGTCGATGCGCTGCGACGCCAACGTGAGCGTGCGCAAACCCGGTGACCCGCTCGGCACGCGTTGTGAGATCAAGAACGTCAACTCGGTTCGTTCACTCGGTCGGGCCATCGAGTACGAGGCCCGACGTCAGATCGCCCTCATCGAGAGTGGCGAGAGGGTCCGACAGGAGACGCGCCATTGGGACGAGACCGACGGTCGGACGCACACCTTGCGAACCAAGGAAGACGCCGACGACTATCGCTACTTCCTCGAACCCGATCTCGTCCCGCTCGCTCCCGATGAAGCGTGGATCGAAGAAGTCCGGGCGTCACTTCCGTCGTTGCCGCGTGAGCGTCGGGCCCGACTCTCGTCGGCCACCGGTGCGCCGGCCGACGGAGAGGCGATCATGGTCGTGGTCGAACGAGGTCAGGACGATTACGTCCTCGCGGTCGGTGACCACGGTGCCGATGCGGCGCGGGCTCTCGTCCACGTGAAGGAAGCGTTCGCCGAACAGGGTTCTGAACCCCGGGTGCCGGTGGCCGATCTCGCCCGACTGATCACGCTCGAGACGAGCGGAAAACTCACGGCGACACAAGCCAAGACCGTTCTCGCCGAAATCGTGGGCGCCGGTGGCGGCGATGCGGAAGCGATCGCCGCGGCCAAGGGCTTCGAGGCCATGGACACGTCCGAACTCGAAGCGATGGTCGATCAGGCGATCGCTGCCAATGCCGACGCCTGGGCCAAGTACTGCGCTGGTGAAGAGAAAGCCATGGGTGCCTTGGTGGGCGCGATCATGAAGACGAGCAAGGGCAAAGCCGACGGCAAGGCCGTGACGGCCCTCCTGCAGTCGAAACGCGGGAGCTGAAACGTGGCCGATCACGTCCTGATCGACGACCTTCGCTTCGAGAGCATCATCGGCGTGCTCGATCACGAACGGCTCGCTCCGCAACCGTTGCGTGTCGACGTCGACATGGAAGTCGATCTGCACGATGCCGGGGCCTCCGATGATCTCGAGCAGACCGTGCACTACGGCGAGGTCGCGGTCGCTCTCGCCGATCTGGCGCGCAGCACGCAGTATCTGCTGCTCGAACGGCTGGCTCAGCACATGGCCGAGGTCGTGCTGTCGTTCCCCTTGGTGCGTTCGGTCGATCTGACTCTCACCAAGTTGAATCCGCCCATCCCCGAGAAGATCGGCTCGACCGCGGTACGGATCCATCGCGTGCGTTCGGAAGTGTCGGCGATCAAGCGCCACCGGGCGATCGTGGCCCTCGGCAGCAATCTCGGCCAGCGGGAGTCCCATCTGCGGTTCGCGATCGATCGCTTGGGCGAGAGCGTGGTCGCGGCGTCACAGGTGTACGAGACCGACCCGATCGGTGGACCCGAAGGTCAAGGTGCTTACCTGAACATGGTCGTCGCGCTCGAGACCGAACTCGATCCGTACGCGTTGCTCCGTTGGTTGCACCGGATCGAAGCCGACGCCGGCCGTGAGCGCGTGGTGCATTGGGGACCCCGAACCCTCGATCTCGATCTGCTGTTCTTCGACGACGTGGTGATCACGGGTGGCAATCTCGCCGTACCCCACCCGCGCTTCGCCGAACGGAGGTTCGTTCTCGCCCCACTGAGTGAGGTCGCACCGGAGAAATGTCCGGCGAACTGGGATCGTGATCTGCCTCCCGACGCCGTGTACCCACGCGGGCCGTTGGTCTGATTCAGACCAGACCGAGCTCGCGTTCGACGCGACGCACTTTCTCGGGATAGTGCACTCGCCCGTACTCGGGCCGCTGGCGAAGAACGATCTCGAGCAATTCGTCGTGCTGGGCCGTTTCCTTCCACGGCAGGGCGATGTAGAGCGGTAGTCCGAACGTACGCAGTGCGTCGAGATTCGAATAGACGTGCTTCTGATAGAGGTAGCGCTCTTCCCAGGGCCAGTTCGACGGCGCGAATCCCGTTCCGGGATCGAGGATGCACAGTGAGCGCAGGTCGTAGCGATCGGCCACGGCCAATTGTTCGGTGAAGAAATCGAGCATCACCTGCACCGGGTCGGCGCGCACCATCTCCATCTGGCGGGGGTTCGGGCCCGACAGGAAAGGCAGCACGATCGGAACTCGGAAATCGGCGGCGACCTGCCACATCTCGTCGGTCTGCATTCCGTCCGCGGCATTGATCACGTTGGCTCCGTGCTGCAGCGCCCGTCGCGTCACCTCGGGTTTCCACGAGTCGATGCTGAGCGGTACGCCGAAGGCGGCCAACGCCTCGACGATCGACGCCAGTCGCTCCCATTCCTCCTGCCACGGCACGACGGTCGCGTTGTCGGTGGAACCCTGGCCGCCGAGGTCGATTCCCTGGCACCCGTGGTCGAGCAGATATCGGCCTCGCCGAGTAGCGGCATCGGGGGTCGTCGCTATTGAATCGGTGTTGAGCGAATCGCCCGATGCGTTCACCACGCCGTAGAGGAACATGTCGTCAGGCTAATGACCGGTATCAAGACTTTCGATCCGACGTCGTGGAACCTCGACGCCGCCGTGGCCGCCAAGCGTGGTCGAACGGTGTCGGTGTGCATCCCGTGTCGCAACGAGGCCGAGACGGTCGGCGATCTGGTGCGCATGATCGATCAATCGCTCGTGGGAAGTCTGGTCGACGAGTTGATCGTGCTCGACGACGGCTCGACCGACGGAACCGCCGACATCGCGACCGAAGCCGGAGCGACGGTGGTGCCGGTCGACGTGGTGCACTTCTTCCACGGAGCCGCGCGCGGAAAGGGCAACGCCTTGTGGGCGAGTTTGGTGGCGAGCCACGGTGATCTGGTGGTGTGGTGCGACGGTGACATCACGAGCTTCACACCCGAATGGATCGTCCGGCTCGTGATGCCGTTGCTCGTCGACGACGAACTCGGTCTCGTGAAGGCGAGTTACCACCGCCCGTCCCACCTCGGCGGCGGAGGACGTACGACCGAACTCGTCGCCCGACCGTTGCTGTCGCTCTTCTTCCCCGAGTTGGCCGCCATCGAGCAGCCGCTCGCCGGCGAGTACGCCGGACGCCGTTCGATGCTCGAGGCGATCCCCTTCGCCACCGGTTGGGGCGTCGAGATCGGGATGATCGTCGACATGTACGAGCGTTTCGGTCTGGCGTCGATCGGTCAGGTCGATCTGGGTATGCGACTCCATCGCCATCACCGTCTCGAGACCTTGGCCATCCAGGCCGCCGAAGTGTCGGCGACCCTGCTGGCGCGGGTGCCGGGTGCGCCGACCTTCGCCGACGCGACGCCGGTTCTTCGTCGCAAGTCGGGTGATCCGGTCGAACTGAACCTCATGGTTCGTCCGCCGGTCGCGTCACTCGCTCGCTTCGGCGTCGCGTAAGTAGCGCAAGAACACGAAACCGTCGTCGTGCCCGACGTGGGCGAGTTGCCACGGTTCACGCATGGCCCAGGCACCTTCGGCCACTCGATCGCTGCGTCCGGCGACGAAACGTGGGGCGATCGTGAGCCACACTTCGTCGACCAGATCGGCACCGAGCATCTGACCGTTGAGTGACGGACCTCCCTCGAGTGCACACACTTCCCCGGGCAGATCGCCCACCACGTCGCGAACGTCCCCGGCCACGACCCGTGTGTTCCCGGCGGCGAGCAGAGCGTCGTGATGTCGACCGAGATCTCCCGATGACGACATCACGACGAGTGTCTGGTGCGAGGGGAGAGGCGAGTAGCCGTCGGCACGCACGGTCTCGGCCCCGACGAACACGCAGTCGGCCGAACGGTGCAGGTGCAAGAAGACGTCTCGATCGGTCGGTCCGCCGAGCAGGTGCGAGGCGCCCTCGATCGAGATCGCCCCGTCGCCGGTGGCGATCATCGACATCACGATCCAGGGTCGGTCGACCCGCCGGCGTCGGCTCGACAGGTCGTAGGCCTCGGTGACCGAGACCTCACCCCGGGGTGGGTGAAGAAGTTGCACCCCTCGTGTCTACCGCCCCGGCGTCACCCCACGTGGAGTCGGTCACGGGCCCCCTCCCGATCTGACGTGCCGTCAGATGGCTGGGGTAGGGTCGGGTCATGTACTTGGCCGAAACGCCCGATCAGCAAGCCCTGCGCAAGGAACTCCGCGAGTACTTCGCCGCCCTTCTCACTCCCGAAGTTCGTGAAGAACTGGGCGAGTCGGGCGAAGGTCGACCGATCTTCCGCGAACTCATCCAGCGAATGGGCGCCGACGGCTGGCTCGGACTCGGATGGCCGGTCGAATACGGCGGCCAGGGACGTCCGGCGACCGATCAATTCATCATGTTCGACGAGATCCAGCGGGCGCACGCTCCGTTCCCGTTCGTCACCGTCAACACGGTCGGCCCGGCGATCATGGCGCACGGAACTCAGGCTCAGAAGGATCAGTACCTCACCGGCATCCTGAAGGGTCAGATCAACTTCGCCATCGGGTACACCGAGCCCGAAGCGGGTACCGACCTGGCCAGTCTGCGCACCACCGCGGTGCTCGACGGTGACGAGTGGGTCATCAACGGCAACAAGGTCTACACGTCGGGTGCGAATCAGTCCGACTACGTGTGGCTCGCCTGCCGCACCGATCAGGACGCGCCCAAGCACCAGGGAATCACCATCATCATCGTGCCGACCAACGTGCCCGGTTTCGAATGGACACCGATCACCACCGTGGGCGGTGTCGTCACCACGGCCACCTATTACACCGACGTGCGCGTTCCCAAGGAGAACGTGATCGGCGAGATCAACGGAGGCTGGAAGCTCATCACGATGCAGCTCAACCACGAGCGCGTCGGTCTGGCCGCTCTGTCGGGTCTGACCGAGCGCCTGTGCGACGACGTGACCACGTGGAGCCGCGTCACTCCGTCGGGTGGGCCGAACGGCGAGAAGATGATCGATCTGCCGTGGGTGCAGGCCGATCTGGCCAAGTGCGCCGCTCTGCTCGATGCCATCCGTCTCATGACCTGGAAGTTGGCGCGCAGTGTCGCCGACAACACGCTCGGACCGGCCGAGGCCAGTGGCGTCAAGGTGTTCGGCACCGAGCGCGCCGTCGAGGTGTATCGGATCCTGCAGGGAATTCTCGGTCCGGTGTCGCACCTGCGCGACGGATCACCGGGAGCGGTCATCCACGGTGAAGTCGAGCGTGCGGCTCGCGCCGCTCAGATCAACACCTTCGGTGGCGGCGTCAACGAGATCCAGCGCGAACTCGTGGCGTCGGCCGGCCTCGGTCTGACCCGCTCGCGCTGACTCGTCTCGTCAGAGTCGCTGAATGATGGTGCCGGTCGAGACGGCGCCACCGCAGCACATCGTCACGAGCGCGAACTCCTTGTCGGTGCGCTCGAGTTCGTGCAGAGCCGTCGTGATGAGGCGACTGCCGGTCGAACCGACCGGGTGACCGAGGGCGATCGCTCCTCCGTTCACGTTGACCTTGCTCATGAGTTCGTCGTGGCTCACGCCGTGGACGCGAGCCCACGACAGCACCACGCTGGCGAACGCCTCGTTGATCTCGACGATGTCGATGTCGGCCATCGTCATACCGGCGTCCTTCAACACTTTCTCGGTCGACTGCACCGGACCGTCGAGGTGGTAGAAGGGCTCGGCGCCCACCAGGCACTGGGCCACGATGCGGGCTCGCGGGCGGAGACCCTCGGCTCGCGCCTTGTCTTCGTCCATCCAGAGAACCGCGGCGGCGCCGTCGCTGATCTGGCTCGAGTTGCCGGCGGTGTGGATGCCGTTCGGAATCACCGGGTTGAGTGACGCCAACTTCTCGGCCGTCGTCTCGCGCAGTCCGCCGTCACGGTTGACGACGACCTTGTTCCCTTCGGCGTCGGTCACCTCGACCGGAATGATCTCGCGCTCGAATCGGCCCTCTTCGGTGGCGCGGATCGCTTTCTGCTGCGAGATGAGTCCGAGGTGGTCGACGTCGGCGCGGGTGATGCCACGACGTTCGGCGATTCGCTCGGCGGCACCGAATTGATCGGGCATGTCGAGAGCGAAGTCGGCCGGCTTCGAGCTTCCGTTCACGAAGGTCACGTCGGTGCCCTCGCCGAGTCGCGGCACGTTGGCCCCGAGCCACACCTTGCTCATGTGTTCGACGCCGCAGGCGAGACCGGTGTCGATGACGCCGGCCACGATCATGTTGTGAATGAGATGGTTCGCTTGCTGGCTCGAACCACACTGGGTGTCGATGGTGGTCGACGCGACCTGCCACGGCAGACCCTCGGCGAGCCAAGCGGTGCGTGCCACGTTGCTGGCCTGCTCGCCGGCCTGGGTGACGCAGCCGCCGACCACTTGGCCGACCGACATCGGGTCGATCCCGGCCCGTTGCAGAACTCCGGCCTGAATGCGGCCGAGAAGAGTGGCGGCGTGCACCTCGGCGAATTGGCCGTTGCGCTTTCCGATGGCCGAACGACCGGCTTCGACGATGACGGGCTTGCCCATGATGTTCCTCGCTTCGTGGGTGATGGGTTCAGCGTCGCGTGAGCGACACCGGGAGGTGGCTGATGCCGTGGATGAAACTCGAGCGGAGCTTCTTGATCGGACCGGTGGGCACGATGTCGCCGACGCGCTTCGAGAGTTCTTCGAACAGGATCCGCATCTCGAGACGAGCCAGGTTGGAGCCGAGACAGAAGTGCGGACCGCCACCGCCGAAGGTCACGTGCGGATTCGGCGTGCGGGTGATGTCGAAACAGTCGGGGTTCGTGAACACCCGCTCGTCGCGATTGGCCGACGGATAGAACATGGTGACCGATTCGCCTTCGGCGATTCGGACCCCGTGCAGTTCGACGTCGCACGTGGCGGCACGTCGGAAGTAGTTGACCGGCGTGGCCCAGCGGAGGATCTCCTCGACCGCCGTCGTCACGAGATTCGGATCGGACTGCAGGCGACGCCACTCGTCCGGGTGGTCGATCATGGCGACCACACCGTGGCTGATGCCGTTACGAGTGGTCTCGTTGCCGGCCACGGCGAGCAGGAGCATGAACAGGTCGAATTCGTGCTCGGTGAGAACGTCACCGTCGTGTTCGCTGATGAGCGTGGTGATGATGTCGTCCTTGGGCGAGTTCTTGCGCTCGAGGGCCAATTGGTTCGAGTACATGTAGAGCTCGGTCGCGGCGATCATGCCGGCCTCGGGATCGGCGGCGAACTCGGGGTCGTTGCTGCCGATCATGGCGTTCGACCAGTCGAACACCTTGCGACGATCCTCGACCGGGATGCCCACGAGTTCGGCGATCGCGATGAGTGGCAGTTCGGCCGAGACCTTGTCGACGAAGTCGATCTGGCCGGACTCGATGGCTTCTTCGATGAGAGTGACGGCCACCTCACGGAAATGTGTCTCGAGCATGCGCATGGCCTTCGGAGTGAAGCCGCGGCTGACGAGGGTGCGCAGACGAGTGTGCTCGGGCGGATCGAGGTCGATGAGGAGGCGGGCGCCGTCGTTGTCGATCTCGGTGGGCGCCTCGTTCATGAGCGAGCCCTTCTTGGCCGACGAATAGGTCTGGAACTTGCGACTCACTTCCACCACGTCGGCGTGGCGAGTGATCGCCCAGAACTCGTCGGTGTACATGGGCTCGACACCGCGGCACTTGATGACCGGCGCTTCGTCGCGCAACTGGCGGTACAACTCGAAAGGAGGGCCGTCCTGATACGAGCCGTGAGAGATCACGTCGAGGACTTCGTAACTCAGGTCGTACTTCATCTCGTTCCCCTCGTGTTGTCCGGTCATCGATCGACGCCGAGGATGAGCCCGCTGGTGGGCACACCCGTGCCCGCCGTGACCAGCACGTTCTCGACACTAGCGACCTGGTTCACACTGGTTCCACGCACCTGACGGACGCCTTCGGCGATGCCGTTCATTCCGTGGAGGTACGCCTCTCCCAATTGGCCACCGTGTGTGTTGATGGGCAGGCGCCCCCCGATCTCGAGGGCTCCGTCGGCGATGAAGTCCTTGGCCTCGCCGCGCCCGCAGAAGCCGAATTCCTCGAGCTGCATCAGCACGTACGGAGTGAAGTGGTCGTAGAGGATCGCGGTCTGGATGTCGGCCGGGGTGAGGCCCGACGAGGTCCAGAGCTCGTCGGCGACGACCTTCATCTCGGGCAATTGCGCGATGTCGTCTCGGTAGAACGACGTCATCGTCCACTGTTGATCACCGGCACCCTGGGCGCCCGCCACGACGACCGCCGGGCGATTCGGTAGATCACGAGCGCGCTCCACGCTCGTGACCACGAGGGCCTGCCCGCCGTCGGTCTCCTGACAGCAGTCGAGGAGGTGCAGAGGATCGACGATCCAGCGACTGTTCTGGTGATCCTCGAGAGTGATGGGCTGCTCGTGGAACCAGGCAGCTGGGTTGTTGGCGGCATGACGACGTCCGGCCACGGCCACACGGCCGAAGTCGAGCGAGGTCGCGCCGTACAGGTGCATGTAACGGCGCGCCACCATGGCGACCCAACTCGCCGGCGTGAGAAGTCCGGCCGGTGTGGTCCAGGAGAACTGGGCGCGCTCAGCGGTGGCCGAACGGTCGAGGTCCTGCACGCCCGCACCGAAACGTCGGCCGCTGCGCTCGTTGAAGGCGCGGTAGCACACGACGGCGTCGGCGACTCCGGTGGCCACGGCCATGGCGGCCATGACGATCGTTCCGCAGGCCGCTCCGCCGCCGTAGTGCACGCGACTGAAGTGTCGAAGGGAGCCGATACCGACGTGACGCGCGATCTCGATGTCGGGGTTGTTGTCGGTCGAGTAGGTGACCATGCCGTCGATGTCGGAGGGTGAGAGTCCGCTGTCGGCGATGGCCGCGGCCACGGCCTCGCTCGCCAGGCTCATTTCGCTGCGGCCGGAATCCTTGCTGAATTCGGTGGCCCCGATTCCGACGATCGCGGCTTTGCCGCCGAGACGATTGCCGATGCGCTGCACGCTCATGGCAGCACCACCTCGACCGTCGCGTTCATGTGATCGCCGAGTGAATTGGCCCCCTTCACCGCAACGGTCACGATGCGAGTCGCCGAGTCGACTGCGGTGACCGAACCGGTGACGTTCATGGTGTCGCCGGGGTAGTTGGGAGCTCCGAGTCGGATCTTCACCGACTTCAAGATGGCGTTGGGTCCGGTCCAGTCGGTGACGAAACGTCCGACGAAGGAGTTCGACGTGAGGATGTTCATGATGATGTCCTGCGAGCCGCGTTCCTTGGCGACGTCGGGATCGTGGTGCACCACCTGGTAGTCGCGCGTGGCGATGGCCGTGGACACGATGAGCGTGCGCGTGAGCGGTACCGCGAGAGCGGGCAGTTCGTCGCCGACGTTCACCGAAGCGAACGTGCGGGTGTCGGGAAGTCGAGTGGCGGTCATGTCGTTCGCGTCCTGTCAGGTTCGTGCGATGAGTTGTCCGAGACGAGCGAGATGCGAACTCGCCGAGCCCAACTGGGTGGCCAACTGAATTCCCCAGAGGAAATAGCGGTGCACCGGGTAGTCGATGTCGGCTCCGATACCGCCGTGCAGGTGTTGAGCGGCGGTCACGACCTGCTGTGCTCCTTCGCTTCCCCAGTAGGCGGCCACCGCGACGTCGCGTCGAGCGTCGAAACCCTCGGCCAGTCGCCATGCGGCATTGAGCGTGGTCACGCGCATGGCCTCGGTGGTGATGTATCCGTCGGCGGCGCGCTGGGTGGTGGCCTGGAAGGCCGACAGGGGCTTGCCGAACTGCTTGCG
>JBEDFW010000172.1:0-3007 GCA_041174985.1 Actinomycetota bacterium
GTCGCAGCCACGGCGTCGACGCGACGGGCCTCGATGCCGGCGCGATCGAGCGCTTCGCGCACGATCGGACCGAGCAGATCGAGGTGGGCGCGACTGGCGATCTCGGGGACGACACCACCGAAGCGAGCATGCAGATCGATCTGACTCGAGACGACACTCGACACCACGTCGGTGCCACCCATGACGACGGCAGCGGCGGTCTCGTCGCAGCTCGTCTCGATCGCGAGCACCACTGTCGACGCATCGATCGGTCGCGAGGTCGAGCGGCTCACCGTCGACTCCCCTCGTCAGCGGCGATTCGTTCGAGTCGGTGACGGAACTCGTCGCTCTGGATGTCGTGGATCCACATCACGAGTGCGTCTTCGGAGTTCTCGTAGTAGCGCTGGCGCACCCCCGCCGGCGCGAAACCGAACTCGCGGTAGAGGCCTTGGGCCGCTTCGTTGCCGACCCGCACTTCGAGCGTCAGGGAATTCATTCCGCGTCGAATCGCTTCGGTGGCGAGCGTGTGCAGCAACGATCGAGCGATCCCGTGGCGGCGGAACTCGGGGGCCACCGCGATGTTGGTCACGTGCGCCTCGTCGACCGCGTACATGGAGCCGGCGTATCCGACGATCTCGCCCATGGCCGTGGCGACCACGTAGAAGCGCTCACCGCGCCGTGCCAGATCGAGTTCGCTGGAGAAGACTCCGGCCGACCACGGTTTGGGATGCACTGCGCTCTCGATGATCGACACCTGTTTGACGTGTCGTCGACGCATGGGTTCGATCGTCACGTTCACGATGGGTCGTTCCTCGTCGTCCAGTTGATCTGAGCGTCGGGTTGACGCAGATAGAGCGCTTCGACCCGATCGGGTTCGTGCCAGTCCTCACGAAGCGAGCGCCGATGAGCCAGTCGCACCAGAGCATCGGCCGAGGGATACGCCCATCGTTCACCGGCGATCGCGATGCGATGATCGAAGGTCAGCACATCGGCGTAGCGACGAGCCCCGTCGCCCGCGCACACCACGGCCTGTGCCCGCTCGCGCAATAGCGCCACCAGTTCGTCGGGCGACTCGCAACGCGGCTCGTCGACCGCGGTCACCTCGTCGGCCGACACGCGGTACAACTGACGGAACACTTCACCCTTGCGCGCGTCGACCACCGAGCAGACCAGTCGATCGTGGACGTGCTCGACGTCGTCGCGCAACGCATGCGCCAACAACTCCAGACTCGTGGCGACGACGATCGGAAGGTCGAGGGCCATCGCCAATGCCTTGGCCGTGGCGACTCCCACCCGCATGCCGGTGAACAAGCCCGGACCCACGTCGACCGCCACACAACCGAACTCGCTCACCGACACGTCGGCTGATCGACAGACGTCGTCGATCGCCGGCATGAGGTTCTCGGCGTGACGGCGTCCCCGCGTCACCTCGGCCAGCGCCACGACACCGTCGTGACCACCGATCGCCACGCTCACCCGTTCGGTCGCCGTCTCGATGCCGAGAATCAACACGAGAGAGCCGCTTCCAACTTGTTCCAGCGCGACTGCCACGCCGGGCCCACACTCGAGACCGACACGACCCGTGCGTCGTCGTTGTCGTCCGTCGGATCGAGAGGTCGTTCGAGTCGCACCACCAGATGCGATCCGAGACGGTCGGCGGCGACGTCACCCCATTCGACGAGAAGGATGCCCTCGTCCTCGGTGATCTCGGCCAGGGCCAGATCGTCGATCTCGCTCGTGCGATCGAGGCGATAGAGGTCGGCGTGGTGAAGCAGCACCCGACCGGTGTCGTAGGTGTGCACCACGGTGAAGGTCGGGGACGTGATCGGCTCGGTCACCCCGAGAGCCGATCCGAAGGCCTGAGCGAAGGCGGTCTTGCCGGCCCCCATGTCGCCGGCCAGCACGATGACGTCACCGACTCGGGCCAACGAGGCGATCGCCGATGCGACTCGACGGGTCCCCTCGAGGGATGTCACCGTGCACGTGATCACACGAATCGATGCTACCGACGCCCTCACCTGGGAGTTCGGCCCCACCCAGCACTACTCTCGCCCACATGACGAAGAAGATGTGCCAGGACCGAGTGTGCGTGATCACCGGAGCAGGTCGCGGTATCGGGCGCGAGTACGCGCTCATGCTCGCCGCCGAAGGAGCCAAGGTCGTCGTGAACGACTTCGGTGGCTCGCGCGACGGATCGGGAGGCGGTGGATCGAACCCGGCTCAGGACGTGGTCGACGAGATCAAGGCGGCCGGCGGTCAAGCCGTCGCTCACCTCGGAGACGCGAGTTCGCTCGACGACGCCAAGGCCATGATCGCCATGGCGATCGACACCTTCGGTGGACTCGACGTCGTGGTCAACAACGCCGGCATCCTTCGCGATCGCATGCTCTTCTCGATGGCCGAAGAGGAGTGGGACGCCGTCATCAAGGTTCACCTCAAGGGAACGTGGGCCTCGAGTCGCATCGCCGCCGAGTACTGGAGAAATCGCTCCAAGGAAGGTCTCGCGAACGACGCGCGTCTCATCAACACCACGTCGGTGTCGGGCATCTACGGCAATCCGGGACAGACCAACTACGGCGCGGCCAAGGCCGGTATCGCCACGTTCACTCTCATCGCCGCCGAGGAGCTCGGTCGATACGGCGTCACGTGCAATGCGGTCGCTCCGGGTGCGCTGACCCGCCTCACCGAAGACCTCGGTATGCCGCCCGAGATGCTCGAGCGCTTCGGTCCCGAGTGGGTGGCGCCGGTCATCACCTGGCTGGCCTCGTCGCAGTCGTCCGACGTCACCGGTCAAGTGATCGAATCGAACGGCCAATTGCTCGGGATCGCGCAGGGCTGGATCCGCGGACCGCACATCACGAATCCGCCCCTCGATCCGCACGAGATGGACGCGGCGATCCGCCCGCTCCTCGCCCGCGCCACACCGCGGACGAAGATGTCCGACATCAACTGACCGTCACCGGTCGACTCGACCCTCAGCCGATCGCGCGTCGCGGCAACCGCCTCGACAAGCCGCACACGATCTCGT
>JBEDFW010000173.1:0-5605 GCA_041174985.1 Actinomycetota bacterium
GTTCGAAATCTCAACGAGTTCTTCCAAGGTCTGCAGGCCGCGGTTCGCCACACGACGACTCTCATCGATCTCATCGTCGAAATCGCGGTGTACGCGACCAACGAACTGCGCAACGACGATCAGCTCGTGGCGATGCTCGCCAACGAAGAAGCAACAGCCATTCGCAGTCTCACCGTCGACGGATTGCCGCGCATCATCAACGTCGCTTCCTCGTACGTTCGTCCGCTGCTCGACGACCACCTGCCGGCCGAAGCCAGCCGCCCCTTCGTCGATCTGCTCGCCCGACTCGTCATTTCGCACTTCCTCGCGCCCTCGTCGCACGTCGATCTGGGCGACCCCACGTCCGCGCGCGAATTCCTCGCGCCGCTCGTTGCCTTGATCGAGGGGCCGCACGACTCGTCCGATTCACTCGTCCCGATCATCGCAAGTTCACACACACAAGGAGCACGCTCATGAGCATCACCGAACGCGAGAACGAAGAGATCCTGGGCCGAGCGGCCCTGAACGACGTCGAGGCGATCCTCGCGATCCCGACGGGCGACCCCAACGAGATCGAGCACATCGTGAAGGACAACGCCGACGCGATTTTCACGTGGGACTACTCGTTGGCCCGCCCCGGATTGCGCCGTCTCTACGAGAAGGCCAAGACCGGTCAGTGGAACGCCACGACCGATCTGCCGTGGGACACCGACGTCGACCTCGAGGCATCGGTGTCGGCCGATCTGGCCGCGATGGCCTCGGGTCTGACCGCGTCGCATTACGACGGCACGCCGGTCGAGAAGTGGGGCGACAAGGAATGGACCGACTTCGCGATGGAGCAGCGCAAGTGGAGCCTGTCGCAGTTCATGCACGGTGAACAGGGCGCGCTCCTCTGCACGGCCAAGATCACCGAGACCGTCCCGTGGTACGACGCCAAGTTGTACGCCAGCACGCAGGTCGTCGACGAGGCGCGCCACGTCGAGGTGTTCGCTCGTTATCTCGACGAGAAACTGGGCGGCGGCTACCAGATCAACACCCACCTCCGGATGCTCCTCGACGACATCATCAACGACAGCCGTTGGGACATGACCTATCTCGGTATGCAGGTGATGGTCGAAGGGCTCGCCCTCGCCGCCTTCGGCAACATGTACCAGATCACCACCGAGCCTCTGCTCAAGCAGTTGCTCCGCTACGTGATGAGCGATGAGGCCCGCCACGTCGCCTTCGGTGTGTTGTCGCTCCAGGAGGTCTACTCGGGCATGAGTGACGCCGAGATCAAGGACCGTCAGGAGTTCGCGTACGAGGCATCGGTTCGTATGCGTGACCGCTTCATGTCGCAGGAGGTCTGGGAGCGCATGGGCATCAACACCCGTGACGTTCTTCCGCTCGTGCTCCAGGATCCGACGCGTGAAGTGTTCCAGCAGATGCTCTTCGCCAAGATCGTGCCGAACTGCAAGAAGCTCGGCCTGCTCGACCGCAACGATTCGTGGCTGCGTCACCGTTTCGAAGAGATGGGTGTGATCCAGTTCGAGGACATGGAGGACACCGGCGAGGAGTACGCCAAGTTCGCACTCGACTCGGAGATCCCTGCCGCGCACTGACGCGATCCGACCACTACCGTTCAGGCATGCGCTGGCATGCCTCCGACCTGGCCCGTGCTCTTGCCGAGTACGGGCCATGTCGCGTTCTGGGGCCCGATGTCGAGATCGACGGCGCGTCTTTCGATTCCCGCGATCTGGCGGCCGGCCAGATGTTCGTGGCCCTCGTGGCCGAGCGGGACGGACACGAATTCGTTCGTGGCGCGGTCGACGGCGGCGCTGCAGCCTGTTTGGTGTCGCGAGAGGTTCCGGCCGATGTGGCGTCGCGTACGACACAGATCGTGGTCGATGACACGGCGGCCGCGCTCATGAACGCCGCGCGTTGGGCTCGTGGACGATTTCCCGCCGGAACGATGGCGGTCGGGGTCACTGGTTCAGTGGGTAAGACGTCGACCAAGGACCTCATCGCAGCCGCCGTGTCGGGGACTCGACGAACGGTCGCCAACGTTCGTAGCTACAACAACGAACAAGGCCTGCCGGTCACGATCCTCAATGCACCGCAAGACACCGAAGTTCTCGTCCTCGAGATGGGTATGCGTGGATTCGGGCAGATCGACATGCTGTGTCGTGTCGCGCGACCCGCGATCGGTGTGGTCACGCGAGTCGGCGAAGCGCACACCTCGATGGTGGGCGGAATCGACGGTGTCGCTCGCGCCAAGGGAGAGCTCGTCGAGGCACTCCCGTCCTTCGGCGCCGCGGTACTGAACGCCGATGATCCGCGGGTCCTGGCCATGAGGTCGCGCACTGACGCGCGGGTGGTCTCGTACGGCGAATCGGCGGGTGCCGACGTCAACATCGACGATCTGCGGATCGCCGACGACGGAACGACTCGATTCGTCGCCCGCACTCCGGAAGGCTCGGTCGACGTTCGGTTGTCGGTGCCGGGTCGCCACATGGCGTCCAATGCCGGGGCGGCCTTGGCCGTCGGAGTCGTGCTCGGGGTGCCACTCGCCGCTCTCGCCGACGGACTGGCACGAGCCACCACGTCTCCGCACCGCATGCGGATGGTGCGCGCCCGATCGGGGGCGACGATTCTCGACGACTCCTACAACGCCAATCCGACGTCGATGCAAGCCGCCCTCGAAACCGTCACGCGCATCGCAGGTCGTCGACGGGTCGCGGTGTTGGGTCTGATGGCCGAGCTCGACGATCCCGAGGCGTCGCATCGCGGAATTGCCGCGATCGCGCGCGAGCTCGGAGTCGAGTTGGTGGCGGTCGGTACCGATCTCTACGGAGTACCGCCGATCGACCTCGAGGCGGCGATCGAGCTGGTGAACGATCTGAGCGAAGGGGATCTGGTGTTGGCCAAGGGGAGTCGTGTCGCCGGACTCGATCGTCTGGTGGATGCCGTCGCGGCGACGTGAACTTCGAATCGTCGTCGAGGGGCGACGGGCGCTCAGGACTCGAGGAACGCGCGCGGCGGTAGTCGATCGACGTCGCACCAGCGGGCGAGGAAGATCGCGAAAGCCGCTCCGAACAAGAGCACCCATCGAGCCCCGATCGCGTCGATGATCGGTCCGGCGACGAGGCCGCCGATCGTCACCGTTCCCCCGAACGACATGAACCACAGGGGCATGACGCGCACACGTTCGGTGTCGCGCAGATTCTCCTGGAAGACGGTGACCATCGCCGTCGCAAGCATGAAGTAGAACGTGCCGAGTACGAATCCGATCGGAAACGCCGGGCCCGGAGAGCGAACGAGGGCGAAGCCGGCCAGCGACACTCCGAAGCCCACGAAGCCCCAACGAATGATCCCGGGTCGTCGATAGCGAGTGAGGACGGTGCCGGTGAGGAGAGCACCGGTGAATGCACCGAGTCCCCACACCGCGTAGATCGCTTTGAACGTCGAGCTCTCGGGATCGACGCCGAAATTCACGCGGGTCACCGACGGGAAGAGGGCGACCAGAACCAGGCTGAAGAGCGAGAACGACGCCATGCCGACGAGGAGTCGTGACAACACCGTTCGTTCGCGACTGATGCGAATGCCGGTGAGGAACTGGCGCCACCCTTTTTCGTCGTGCTGGCCGCGGACGTCGGGGATCGCCACCATGGAGATGGCGACGATCAGGAACACGTACGTGACGGCATTGATGACGAAGAGCCCAGCGGTCGAAACACCCCAGAGCGTGAGGACGGCGGCGAGGGTGGGGCCGAGCACGCGGCTTCCGTTGAGCTGGATCGAGTTCATGCTGATCGCGCCGGCGAGGTCCCGTCGATCGACCAGGAGTGGAATGCTCGCTTGGAACGCCGGTGCATTGAGCGCGTTTCCGGTGCCGATCACGAGTTGGGCGAGGAAGATCGCCCAGATCGGCCCGTCGGACGCGACGATCGCTGCGAGCACGAGCGAGAAGACGAGTTGCAGCCACTGCATGGCGAGCAGGAAGAAGCGACGATTGACGCGATCGGCGAGAACGCTTCCGGGGATGGCCAACAGCAACAGCGGACCGAGTTGAGCGAAGATCAAGATGCCCACGATGCGCGCCGATCCGGTGCGATGGTCGATGTAAGCGGGAAGGGCGAGGTTCTGCATCCAAGTCCCGATGCTCGACAGGAGCAGGCCCGTCCAGATGATGCGATAACTGCGGTACGACAAGGCGGCCCGGGCCGAGCCGGGGGTGTGCGAGTGCGGAAGCGGGTCGTTGTCGAGCGACGTCATGGGGGCGTCGTGAGCCTAGTGAGGGTCGCTCGTCGGCTCGGGGTGACATGACACACTGGGGGTATGTCAGCCAACGAGATTCGCCCGCTCGAACAACTGGTGCCGCCGCCGGCCACCGGCGGCTCGTGTCGGTCGCCGCTCGGCACGTACCCCGAGTGTCCGCTGTGCGGTGGGGATCTCTTCCCCGAGCACGCCCACTTCAAGTGCAAGGGCTGTGGCTGGCGCGACTCCTGCTGCGACTGAAAAATCACCCACTCTGTAGCGCAGGTTCACTCCAGAGATAGCGAACGCTACAGAGTGGGCGAATTTTGCTGTTTTTGGGTCAGGACAGGATGAGGTCGGCGTACAGCGGCAGGACCATGGCGGGACCACTCACCAGGAACGTGCTGATGCACGTCTCCTTCCACTGTGCCAACTCGCCCTTGATCTTGTCGGGCGGACCCACGAGAGCCACGTCTTCCACCATCCTCAACGGGATCGCGGCCGCCGCCTCGGCCTTTTTGCCCTCGAGGTACAAGTCCTGAACCTTGGTCGCCACGTCCTCGTAGCCCATGCGGGCGAACACTTCGAAGTGGAAGTTGGCGCCGCGCGCACCCATCCCACCGGCGTAGAGCGCGAGGAAAGGTCGAACCATGTCGGCGCACTTCTCGGCGTCGTCGCCCGGAATGATCATCACGGTCGACGCCACTTCGAAGCGGTCGGCCTTGCCCAGATCGCCCGACTTGGCGAATCCTTCGGCGAGGCACTGACGGTAGAAACCGTCCTCTTTCGGTGAGAAGAACAGAGGCAGCCAACCGTCGCAGATCTCGGCCGACAGAGCCACGTTCTTCGGACCTTCGGCAGCGAGATAAATCGGGATGTCGGAACGACGCGGATGCACGGTGGAGCGCAACGCCTTGCCGAGACCTTTGCCATCGGCACCGGTGTAGGGAAGGTCGTAGAACTCACCGTGCTTCTCGACCGGCTTCTCGCGCGCCAACACCTGGCGCACGACGTCGACGTATTCGCGTGTACGAGCCAACGGCTTGCCGTACGCCTGTCCGTACCATCCCTCGACGACCTGGGGGCCGCTCGCGCCGAGCCCGAGAATGAAGCGACCGTTCGACAGGTGATCGAGTGTGATGGCCGCCATCGCCGCCGCGGTCGGAGTGCGTGCGTTCATCTGCATGATCGCGGTGCCGAGGCGAACCTTCTCGGTGTGTGCGCCCCACCACGCGAGCGGAGTGAGGGCATCCGATCCGTACGCCTCGGCCGTCCAGATGGAATCGAAGCCCAGTCGCTCCGCTTCTTGCACGGCCTCGAACGCGCCAGCCGGCGGTCCCGCCGACCAATAACCGGTGTTGTAGCCGAGCTTGATGTCACGAGTCATGAG
>JBEDFW010000174.1:0-3097 GCA_041174985.1 Actinomycetota bacterium
CACCTACACGCTCATGAGCGACCCGGAGCGACGACGCACGATGGCCGAGTCGGCCGTGTCCCGCGCCGAGGACTTCTCGCTGGAGCGATTCCGCGCCGCACTCGACGGAGCGATCGCGATCTAGACGTGATACGGATCGACGCGTAAGGGGTCGAGTCCGTACCTGGTGATCACGTCGCCGATCGCAGAGGTCGGCATCTTGCCGTCCTTGACCAAGGCGGCGACCACCGCCAACACGATGTTGGGCATGTCGGTCTCGAAGAAGGCCCGCAGGGCTTCACGCGTGTCGCTGCGCCCCATGCCGTCGGTGCCGAGGGGCACGAAGGTACGACCCGGAACGAATCGGGCGATCTGCTCGGGCACGATCTTCATGAAGTCGGAGACGGCGACGATCGGTCCGGTGGTGTCGGCGAGCAACTCGGTCACGAGCGGTGTGCGGGCCACTTGTGGCGGATTCAGACGATTCCATCGTTCGGCGGCCAGAGCATCTTCTCGCAACGACTTGTACGACGTGGCCGACCAGAGTTCGGCCCCCACGTCCCAGTGCTCGGCGAGCTCGGCGGCCGCAGCGCGTGCGGCACCCTGCGCCGAACCGCTGAACAACAGCGTGACTCGTTTGCTCGTTCCTTGCGGCGCATCGGCCCACTTGTACAGACCCTGCACCACGTCGAGATCGGTCACGTGGGCCGGACGAGCGGGCATCACGTAGTTCTCGTTGTACAACGTCAGGTAGTAGAAGACGTCGGGATCGGTGTCGCCGTTCGGGCCGGCCGCGCCGCCGTACATGCGATCGAGGCCGTGCTTGATGATCGTGGCCACTTCGTAGGCGAAGGCGGGGTCGTAGGCCTGACACGCCGGCACGGTGGAGGCGAGCACGAGCGAGTGGCCGTCCTGATGTTGCAAGCCCTCGCCGAGCAACGTGGTACGACCGGCTGTTGCCGCCATGAGGAATCCGCGGGCCCGAATGTCGGCGGCTTGCCAGATGAGGTCGCCCACGCGCTGGAATCCGAACATCGAATAGAACGTGTAGAAGGGGACGGCGGGCACGCCACGATTGGCGTACGAGGTGCCGGCGGCGATGAAACTCGACATGGCGCCGGCTTCAGTGATTCCCTCTTCGAGGATCTGGCCACCCGACGACTCGGCGTAGGAGAGCAAGAGATCGTGATCGACCGGCTCGTACTTCTGGCCCTGTGACGCGTAGATCTTGAGTTCACGAAACAGCGAGTCCATGCCGAACGTGCGCGCTTCGTCGGGGATGATCGGCACGATGCGCGATCCGAGTTTGGGATCGCGAGCAAGGTTGCGCAACAGGCGCGTGAAGCCCATCGTGGTGCTCACCGCCTGATCCCCCGATCCGCCGTCGAACTCGGCAAATGCGTCGGGTGCGGGCAATTCGAGCGGACGGCGTGTGCGCACCACCCGCTTGGGTACCGAACCGCCGAGCGCACGACGACGCTCCATGAGGTACTGGTACTCGATCGAGCCGGCGCTCGGTCGGAAATACGGAGCCTCACCCGACTCGAGAGCCGAATCGGGGATCTCCTCTTCGAGATGCAGACGATTGCGCAGTGTGCGCAACTGCTCGACCGTCATCTTCTTGATCTGATGCGTGGCGTTGCGACCCTCGATGTCGGGACCGAGCGTCCAACCCTTGATCGTCTTGCACAGAATGGCCGTGGGTCGACCGGTTCCGAGGTTCTGGGTGGCGGCACGGTACGCCGCGTAGAGCTTGCGGTAGTCGTGACCACCGCGCGGCAGATTGCGCAAGTCGTCGTCGGAGAGATGAGCCACCATCTGACGCAGCCGCGGATCGGGTCCGAAGAAGTTCTCACGCGCGTAGTTGCCGTCTTCCACCGAGTAGCGCTGGAATTCGCCGTCGACGGTGGTGTTCATGCGGTTGAGCAGAACGCCGTCCTTGTCCTGGGCGAGCAGTTCGTCCCACTTCGAACCCCAGATCACCTTGATCACGTTCCAGCCCGCACCGCGGAACACCGCTTCGAGTTCTTGAATGATCTTGCCGTTGCCGCGCACCGGACCGTCGAGGCGCTGCAAGTTGCAGTTCACGACGAAGACGAGGTTGTCGAGTTGCTCGCGTGAGGCGAGCGACAAGGCGCCGAGGGTCTCGGGCTCGTCGGTCTCGCCGTCGCCGAGGTAGCACCACACTCGACTCTGACTGGTGTCGTCGAGTTGCCGATTCATGAGATAGCGGTTGAAGCGCGCGTGGTAGATGGCGGTGATGGGAGCGAGTCCCATGGAGACCGTGGGGAACTCCCAGAAGTCGGGCATCAGACGCGGGTGCGGGTAGCTCGACAATCCGCGTCCGTCGCGCCCGATCTCGCGACGGAAGTGATCGAGATCGTCCTCGGTGAGTCGACCCTCGAGGAAGGCCCGCGCGTACACGCCCGGAGCGGCGTGGCCTTGGAAGTAGATGTGATCGCCGCAGTTGCCGTCGTCCTTGCCACGGAAGAAGTGGTTGAAGCCGATCTCGTAGAGGCTGGCCGAACTGGCGAACGTGGACAGATGGCCGCCGATGCCGTCGGCGTGCTTGTTGGCGCGCACCACCATCACCGCCGCGTTCCAACGGATGTAGGCCCGAATGCGCCGTTCGATGTGTTCGTCGCCGGGGAACCACGGTTCCATTTCGCGCGGGATGGTGTTGACGTAGGGCGTGGACACGGTGGCCGGGAACGACACCTGACTCTCGCGAGCTCGATCGAGCAGACGGGAGAGCAGATAGCGGGCACGCACCTTGCCGTGCACGTCGATCACGGCGTCGAGAGAGTCGAGCCATTCCTGCGTTTCGCCGGGATCGGTGTCGGGAAGTTGGTGCACGGAGCCGTCGAACAGCATGGCGACAGTCTCGCACCGTTACCGGTGGGTATGCAGGAGTTCGGCGAACTCCTGGGTCATGATGGTGCGATGCACAACGCCGACACGCTCGTGGTGTACACCGACGGTGCGTGCAGTGGGAACCCGGGCCCGGGGGGTTGGGCATGGGCGGTCGCGCCGTCGGGCGAACCGTGCGGGTCGGGCGGCGAACGATCGACCACCAACCAACGCATGGAACTCACGGCGGTGATCGAAGCGTTGCGTA
>JBEDFW010000175.1:0-2654 GCA_041174985.1 Actinomycetota bacterium
CCGTGGATGGGCAAATCGTTCATCGGCCCCACCGACACGCCGATGTCGCCCGACGATCCGGTCACCTGCGATCCCGAGGACGTCGAGCAGATTCTCGAGACGGTGAACTCGACGATCGGACCGGCCGAAGAGAAACTGGGTATCGACGACGTCGAACTCACCACCGTGGGTGTCCGTCCCTTGATCAAAGTCGACGACCCATCCGACGAGGTGTCGCCGCAGGACGTCTCCGCCGACGACACCGACACGTATTCGGCCAGTCGTCGTCACGAGCTCTACCACCACGCCGAGCGTGGGGTGGCGAACGTTTGGACGATCGGTGGGGGAAAGTGGACCACGGCCCGCGCGACCGCCGAAGACATGATCGACGCGCTCTTCGTCCACGAGTTGTCGCACGTTCGCGAGCGAGAATTCGGGTCGCGAACCGCACCGGCTCATGGCACGTTCTCGTGGGCCGAGGACGCCGAACCGTTCCTCGTTCTGGCCGCTCACGAACTCGTGGTGGCCGGGGTCTCGGAGCGGGCGGCCGAGATCGTCGTGCGGGCCCACGGCACCGACTACCGACGAATCCTCGATCTGGTTGTGTCCGAACCGACTTTGGCGCGACCGATCGTGGGAATCGACGAGATCGCCGCCCAGGTCGTGGTCGCCGTGGTGGACGAGTCGGCGCGCACACTTGCCGATGTGATCGATCGCCGGCTGATCGCCGGCACCACGGCCCGAATCGACGACGACACCCTCCACGACGTCGCTCGGGTGATGGCTCCGCTGCTCGGCTGGTCCACCGAGCAGGCCGACGAGGCCGTCGACCGTGAGCGCCGGCGGCGGTCGGTGATCGACACGCATTGGCGCACGCGGCGCCCGTAGTCAGCGTCACGCGACCAGCGCGTGGAGGAGGTCCGATGGACGTGTGGCGTCCCGAACCACCGAACGACGACGAATCTCCATGGTCGCGTTTGGTCGCCTGGATTCGTTTCGTCGGACCGACGAAAGTCGTCGCCTCGGTGGCTGGTGTGATCGTCGCCGCCATCGTCGGGTGGGCGTTGATTCGCCCGAGCTCCCCCGGTGCCGAAGCGGCACTCGGCACCCTGGCTCCGTCGTCGACGTCGAGTGCCGAGCTCGTCCCGACGACGCTTGCGCCGGACGCGCCGATCATCGTGCACGTGGCCGGATCGGTAAAGGCTCCCGGTGTGTACCGACTTCGACTCGGTGACCGTGTCGTCGACGCAGTGACCGCGGCCGGAGGCGCGCTTCCTCGCGCCGCCACCGATGCGGTGAACTTGGCCGCGCCGGTCACCGACGGGGAGCGGGTCTATGTGCCGGCGATCGGTGAAGTGGTCACTGCGACAGCCGTCGCCACGTCGGGATCGGTGGTCGCTGGTACGACGACAGCGGTGGTCGACGTCAACACGGCGACGGCCGACCAACTCGACGCGCTGCCGGGCATCGGGCCGTCCACCGCAGCGGCCATCGTCGCCCGCCGCGACGAAATCGGTCGTTTCGTCGGTTACGACGATTTGTTGTCGGTACCCGGGATCGGGCCGGCAAAAGTCGACGCGCTGCGCGGTCTGATCTCGTTCTGATCGATCGAACCGACGACGAGGTTCAGAGATTCACCGACAACACGGTGCCGGCGACCGCGATACCGACGAGGGCTCCGAGCCACACACCGATCGCCAGACGGAGCCATTCCCGTCGCCATTCGGGCCAACTGGCCATCGCTCGACTCGACGAGCGCCGAGCGGCGACTGTCCCGATCACGAACCAGACGATCGCGCTGGTGACGATCGCGATCAGCCACCGCACGCCACCTCCCATCACCGGAATACCGGTCATCGGAAGAGTGGGGAGAGCGCTGACGGCGAGGACGAATCCCGGAACGCCACGCCACGCCGAATCCGATCCGACCAGGAGAAGAGCGGCCACCAACGCCATGGCGGTCGCCACGATCATCGAGACGTACGGGCCGCGGCGCCGCACGAGACGGCGATGGTGGCGCGGTCCGTCGGGCACGACGATGCGGCGCGGTGGACTCTCGACGGACACGGAGACTCACGGTACGGCGAAGCGTTCACCGAAGCCAGCACCGTCTCTCACCCCTCGGTCACGCCGTGGATCGTGACGGCTGTGATCGTGGTCGGCTCGGTTTGGTGGTCCGACGTTCTGGTCGATCCCTCCGGAAATCTCGATCGTCGACGACTGGTGCCGATCGCCGTGATCGCTCTCACGATTCTCGGGTGCTTCCGTGCGCCGCATCGACGATGGGCGATCATCGCGGTGGTACTGGCCATCGTTGGCTGTTGGCGTGGAGTCAGTGAGTGGTCGGTCGCGTCGCGTCACGTATCGGGACCGTTGCGGGGTGTGGTGAGAGTCGTCGAGGATCCCGAGTGGCGTGGTCGAGCGTTACGCGTCGTGGTCGACGACGGGACGGATCGACTCGAAGCCTTCACCTACGGGTCGACGGCTCGACGGTTGACTCGAGTGACTGCCGGACAGTTGATCGGCATCGAGGGAGTGCGAACGTCGATCGGCGAGTCCGATCGTCGCCGACTCCTTCTGCGACACGTCACCGGTCGCGCCGAGATCATCCGAGTGGACGTTCGTCCGACGGGGGTCGAGGCATCGGGCCGAGGATTCGAACGATCGGCCAATCG
>JBEDFW010000176.1:0-9530 GCA_041174985.1 Actinomycetota bacterium
TCCATGGCATCGCCCACCAGGACGCCAACATCATCTTCGGCACCGTCATCAACGACGAGATGGGCGACGAGGTGAAGGTGACCGTCATCGCCGCCGGATTCGATCGATGGGAAGGTGCCCCGCAGGTCAAGCCGTCGGGCCGTCCGGCCGGACGTTCGACACCCAAGGACTCCCGTCCGGCGCCGTCGAAGGACATCTTCGCCGACGACCCGTTGTCCTTCGGTGACGACGGGGACGACGACTTCGACGTTCCCTCGTTCCTCAAGTAGTTCGTTCCGCCGAGCGCGGTCGATGCTGTCCGACGACGAGATCGCCCGGCGTTGGCGGGAGGCTCGGGCGCGGATCGACGCCGAGTCGGTCGTTCGTCCGACCGACGTGGTGCTCGTGGCGGTGACCAAGTCGTTCCCGGTCGATGCCTGGGCGGCCGTCGTGAGGGCCGGTGGCCGCGACGTCGGCGAGAATTACGCTCAAGAAGTCGTGACCAAGACGGCCGAGTTCGCTCGACGGTTTCCCGAACTGACCCGCCCGAGAGTGCATTTCATCGGTCGACTGCAGTCGAACAAGGTGCGATCCCTGGCCCGATCGGTCGATTTGTGGCAGAGCGTCGATCGTCGATCGACAGTCGACGAAATCGCCCGCCGGGCTCCCGAGGCTCATGTTCTCGTTCAGGTCAACGCCACGGGCGAAGCTGACAAAGGTGGGTGTGATCCCGCCGACGTGCCGACGTTGATCGCGCACGCGCGCGAGCGAGGCCTGATCGTCGAGGGGTTGATGGTGGTCGGGCCGACCGACGGCGACCGCGACCGCACGCGGGACGCATTCCGACGAACGGTCGAACTGGCCGACCGAGAAGGTCTCGCCGTGCGTTCGATGGGGATGAGCGGCGACCTCGACGATGCCCTGGCCGCCGGCTCGACGATGGTTCGCGTCGGTTCGGCTCTCTTCGGCGACCGTCCACCCGTCGTCTGATCGTCCGTACTACGCTTCGGTCACCATGTCGATTTTCCGACGAGCCATGGAGTATCTCGGCCTCGGTGAGGACGATGCGTACGACGACTACGACGACGCCTCCGATGCGCCGGTTCGCGAAGCCGACGAACCATCGCGTCCAGTCGCCCGTCAGGTCACACCTCGCGACGTCGATCCGGTTCCGGCCCGTCGGGTGTCGGCCGACGACTCGTCCGTGCAGCCGCGACCGGTGTCGGCGCGCCAGGCGTCGTCGGTGCGCACGATCGGTGGTCCGGCCGCTCCGGGCGAGCCCTACACCGTGAAGGCGTTGCGCTTCAACGACATTCAAGAAGTCGCCAATCGTTTCCGCGACGGTCACCCGGTGATCCTCAACACCGAAGGATGCGAGGCCGACGTCGCCCGTCGGATGGTCGACTTCTCGAGCGGTCTTTGTTACGGATTGCACGGCAAGATCGAAAAAGTTGCCAAGGGCGTCTATCTCCTGAAGCCGTCACCCCGCGCCGCCGTCGTCGACTACTGATCGTCATGCGTCAACTGATCGTCACGATCGTCTTCTTGTTCGAGTTGGCCATCATCGGGCGCGTCATCTTGTCGTGGTTCCCGCTTTCCAACAGCGGGGCCCGAGCCGTCATGGACGTACTGGTGCGGATCACCGAACCGGTGCTCGGTCCGGTTCGACGCGTGCTCCCGTCGTTCGGTGGACTCGACCTGTCGCCGATCGTCGTGATTCTCGTTCTGAACGTCGTGTTGCGGGCCCTCTAGGTCCGAGCGGGCCTCGGTAGCCTGTCGCCACCCATGTCGTCGCATCGTTACCCCTCCGTGGCGTCTCAGCCGTCGTTTCCGGCCATCGAGGCCGAGGTGCTCGCCCGTTGGGAGACGGACGACACTTTCCGACGCTCGGTCGAGCGGCGCCCGGCCGGCGCGAACGGCGACAACGAATTCATCTTCTACGACGGACCTCCCTTCGCGAACGGTCTGCCGCACTACGGCCATCTGCTCACCGGATTCGTGAAAGACGCCGTGCCGCGTTACCAGACGATGCGGGGACGTCGAGTCGAACGTCGATTCGGGTGGGACTGCCACGGACTCCCGGCCGAAGTCGAAGCCGAGAAGCAACTCGGGATCTCCGGCCATCCCGAGATCACCGAGTTCGGTGTCGAGAAATTCAACGACTATTGCCGGACCAGCGTGTTGCGATACACCAACGAATGGCGTCGCTACGTGTCTCGCCAGGCCCGGTGGGTCGATTTCGACAACGACTACAAGACCCTCGACGTGTCGTACATGGAGAGCGTCATGTGGGCGTTCAAGACCCTGCACGACAAGGGTCTCATCTACGAGGGGTTCCGGGTGCTCGCGTACTGCTGGCGCTGCGAGACGCCACTCAGCAACACCGAGACGCGCATGGACGACGTGTATCGCGATCGACAGGATCCGGCGCTCACCGTCGGATTCCGTCTGGAGACCGGCGAGACCATCTGGGCCTGGACGACCACGCCCTGGACGCTTCCGTCGAACCTGGCCCTCGCCGTCGGACCCGACGTCGAGTACTCGGTGCTCGAACGTGACGGTGCGCGAGTGATCCTCGCGTCGGCGCGACTCGGTGCGTACGAACGCGAACTCGAAGGTCACTCGGTGGTGACGACATTGCTCGGACGCGAACTCATGGGACGCCGTTACACGCCACTGCTCCCGTATTTCGCCGACACTCCGCAGGCCTTCGTGGTGCTCGGAGCCGACTTCGTCTCGACCGAGGACGGTACTGGTGTGGTGCACATGGCCCCGGGCTTCGGTGAGGACGACCAGATCGCGTGTCTCGCCGCCGGAATTCCCACGATCTGTCCGATGGACAGTCACGGTCGTTACACCGCGGAGGTCGCCGACTGGGCCGGGCAACACGTTTTCGAGGCGAACCCCGGTGTGATCCGCCATCTGAAAGGTCTCGGAGTCGTGATTCGCCACGACTCGTACGATCACCCGTATCCGCATTGCTGGCGTTGTGCCGAACCGCTCGTTTACCGGGCCATCTCCTCGTGGTTCGTCGAGGTCACCAAGTTCCGCGATCGCATGGTCGAACTCAACCAGCAGATTCGGTGGGTTCCGAATCACGTCAAGGAAGGCTCGTTCGGCAAGTGGCTCGCCAATGCCCGGGATTGGTCGATCAGCCGTAATCGCTTCTGGGGTTCACCCATTCCGGTCTGGAAGAGCGACGACCCCAATCACCCGCGAGTCGACGTGTACGGAAGTCTCGAGGAGCTGCGCCGCGACTTCGGCGTCGAGGTGACCGACCTTCATCGCCCGGCGATCGACGACTTGGTGCGGCCCAACCCCGACGATCCGAGCGGACGTTCCATGATGCGACGCGTCCCCGAGGTTCTCGACTGCTGGTTCGAGAGTGGATCGATGCCCTTCGCCCAGGTGCACTACCCATTTGAGAACCGTGAGTGGTTCGACAATCACTACCCGGGTGACTTCATCGTCGAGTACATCGGTCAGACGCGCGGTTGGTTCTACACATTGCACGTCCTGGCCACTGCTCTTTTCGACCGACCGTCGTTCTCCACGTGCGTGAGTCACGGCATCGTGCTCGGCGACGACGGGCAGAAGATGTCGAAGAGTCTGCGGAACTATCCCGACCCGATGAAGGTCTTCGACGATTACGGGGCCGACGCCATGCGCTGGTACCTGCTCTCCTCGGCGATCCTGCGCGGCGCCGACTTCTCGGTCACCGAATCGGGGGTGCGCGACACCGTTCGCCAGATCCTGCTTCCGTTCTGGAACTCGTGGTACTTCCTCGCGCTCTACAGCGATGCCGAGAACACCGTCGGAACGTTCCGAACCGACTCCCAGAACGTCCTCGATCGGTACGTGTTGGCCAAGACGTCTCAGTTGCTGAACCGCGTGACAGGCGATCTCGACGCCTACGACTTGTTCTCGGCGTGCGGGGCAGTGCGCGACTTCCTCGACGTGCTGACCAATTGGTACATCCGACGATCCCGCGACCGTTTCTGGGCGGGTGACCGCGACGCGATCGACACGCTCCACACGGTTCTCGTGCTCCTGTCGCAGATCTCGGCTCCTCTTCTGCCGTTGCTCTCCGATCACGTGTACCGAGGCCTGACCGGAGACGACAGCGTGCATCTGACCGACTGGCCGGCTCTCGACGTCGTGCCGTCCGACGACGAACTCGTCGACGTCATGGACACCGTTCGCGAGATCTGTTCGACGGCTCTGTCGGTCCGCAAGGCACATGGCAAGCGAGTGCGTCAACCGCTGCGTGAACTACGGGTCTCCTTCGAGGGAGCCGAGCGCGTGCGTCCGTTCGCCGACATCGTCGCCGACGAAGTCAACGTCAAATCGGTGACCCTCTCCGACGAAGTGTCGACCTCGGCGACCATGGTGCTTCAGGCGGTTCCAGCCGCCCTCGGTCCGCGTCTCGGTGGTCGCACCCAGGAAGTGATCAAGGCCATCAAGAATGGCGACTGGTCACGTGAGGGAGATCGAGTCGTGGCCGGCGGAATCGAGCTGCTCGAAGGGGAGTTCTCGTTGAAGATCGCCACCGCCGACGGCGAGGCGAGCGCGACGATGTCGGACGGTCGGGGAGTCGTGACTCTCGACACGGAAGTCACACCCGAACTCGAAGCCGAAGGAACCGCACGTGATCTCGTTCGTCTCGTGCAGCAGGCCCGGCGCGACGCCGGACTCGCCGTGAGCGACCGAATTGCGCTGACTCTCGGCGTTCCGGAGGCGATTCGTCGACGTATCCAGCCCTTCGTTTCCTTCATCGCCGCCGAGACACTCGCCGAGTCGATGAGTTGGGGAACCGGCGAGCCGACGGTTCGGCTCGACGATGACGACGTGTATATCGGTGTCGAACGTTCGAGTTGAGTGCTCGGCGCACGGCCGAGGGGTATCCTTCCGCCACCCGATCCCCTGATCGAACCGACGAAGGAATGACGATGCCGACGAAGAAGCCCGCCAAGAAGGCGCCGGCCAAGAAGGTCGCCGCGAAGGCACCGGCGAAGAAGACCGCTGCCAAGGCACCGGCCAAGAAGGTCGCCGCGAAGGCACCGGCGAAGAAGACCGCTGCCAAGGCGCCAGCGAAGGCCCCGGCGAAGAAAGTCGCCGCGAAGGCCCCGGCGAAGAAGACAGCCGCCCCGGCGTCGGGCAAGGTCGCGGCGAAGCCGATCGTCGCGAAGGCTCCGGTCAAGAAGGCTGTCGAGAAGAAGGCTCCCCCCAAGCGTCCGGTGTTCGTCAAGCCACCGGTTCCGGGAAAGAAAGCGGTGTCGAAGGACGGCATCATCTCCAACAAGGATTTCGACCTGACGTTCCTGCGCGCCCGCCGCGCGCAACTGGTCGAGTTGCGCGATCAGTACCTCGGTCAGGTCGCCGCCCTCGACCGCGAACGCGAACTTCTCATCGAGGCATCCGGCATGGGTGACGATCAGTTCGACGAAGACGGTGGTGAAGGTGACACTCTCGCCGTCGAGCGTGAGCGCGCCAAACTTCTGTCCGACCAGGATCGTCAGATCGTGGCCGACATCGAGGCGGCACTCGCTCGCATCGAATCCGGTGACTACGGCTACAGCGTGATCTCGACCAAGCCCATCCCGCGTGAGCGCCTCGAGTTCATTCCCTGGGCCACCGAACTGGTCACGGAGCGGGTCGGCGGAATCGGACAGCGATGACCTCGGCGGGCCGTTGGCGGTCCGGCTCGATCGGTGCATCACTCGCGATCGCGGCGTCGATCGTCGCGATCGATCAACTCACGAAGGACTGGGCTCTCGGCCGTCTGGGCGATGGTGACATCGTGCACGTCGTCTGGACCCTGCAGTTCAATCTCGCCTTCAACACCGGGATGGCTTTCGGTCGGGCACAGGGCTGGGGTCCGATCATCGCGGTCGTCGCCACGGTCGTCGTGGTGTGGTTGCTCGTGTCGTTGCGTCGTGCGGCATCCCGTCTGTCGACCGTCGCCATAGGTGCCGTGATCGGCGGAGCGTTGGGCAATCTCGTCGATCGCATCTTCCGAGGCGACGGTCTGCTCGACGGTTCGGTGGTCGATTTCATCGACTTCCAATGGTTCCCGATCTTCAACGTCGCCGACATCGCCATCAACGTCGGCGGGGCTCTGCTCGTGATCGGATACCTGCTCGACCTACGTCGAGCCGAGAGCGAGAGCGAGTCATGAGCGAGTCGCTTCGCGAAGAGATCCCCGAGTCGCTGAGTGGCGAGCGACTCGATCGCATCGTCTCTCTCCTCGCCGACGTCAGCCGAGCCGATGCGACCATCATCGTCGCCAACGGTGGAGTCGTCGTCGACGGAGAACCTGCTCCTTCGGGCAAAGTGCGGCTGCGTGCGGGCCAAGTCGTCGAGATCGACCCGTCGAGTCTTCCGGTGGCGGTGCTGCCGAGTCCCGACGAGTCCATTCCTGTCGAGGTCGTCTTTTCCGACGAACACGTGATCGTCGTCGACAAGTCACCCGGGGTGGTCGTCCACCCGGCCGCTGGACACAAAGGTGGGACCCTCGTCAACGGGTTGCTCGCTCGTTTCCCCGACATCGCTTCGGTCGGTGATCCCGATCGGCCCGGCATCGTGCATCGACTCGACGTCGGAACTTCCGGCCTGCTCGTCGTCGCCCGTAGCGAGACGGCCTACGAATCTCTCGTCGAGCAATTGTCGGAGCACGACGTCGAGCGAAGGTACATCGCTCTGGCGTGGGGCCGATTCGATGCACCAGTCGGCACGATCGACGCTCCCATCGGTCGTGATCCTCGTGATCCGTTACGGATGGCGGTCTCGGCGACGGGCAAAGAGGCACGGACCCACTTTCGAGTCGAGCAGACGTTCACCGAACCCGAGGTGTCGCTCGTGACGTGTGAACTCGAGACCGGTCGTACTCACCAGATCCGAGTTCACCTGGCTGCGATCGGTCATCCGGTCGTGGGTGACGGGACCTACGGGGGCCAGAGAACCGGCTGGCCGGCCGATCGGCCGTTCCTGCACGCCGCCCGACTGACCTTCCGCCATCCGCTCACCGGGGAGGACGTGAGTTTCGAATCCGAGCTCCCGGCCGATCTGCAGGCTCTCCTCGACCGGTGTCGGTGATTCAGCCGAACGACTGCTAGTTTCGCCTCGACCGTCAAACGGGTCCCGTGAGGCCCGAACGGAGGACGACATGACACGAGATCCGGCTGCGGCCGGTGGCGAATCTGCGCACACCGACAACGTTCACGTCCTCCGTTCCGACGATCTGGCCCGGGCCATCACCCGCATCTCCCACGAGATCATCGAGCGCAATCGCGGTCTCGACGGGGTGGTGCTGATCGGCCTTCAGCGTGGTGGTGTCTGGTTGGCCGAGCGTCTGGCCGCCTCGCTTGCACGGATCGAGGGCGTGGCTCCACCGTGCGGTGAACTCGATGTCTCACTGCACCGCGACGACATCGGACTGCGTCCGGTCACTCCCGTTTCGTTGACCCGGATCCCGGTCGATTTGAGCGGCGCGCGGGTGGTTCTCGTCGACGACGTTCTGTACACGGGTCGCACCGTTCGTGCCGCGCTCGATGCACTCAATCAATACGGGCGCCCGGCTCAGGTTCAATTGGCCGTGCTCGTCGATCGCGGACATCGCGAACTACCGATTCGGCCCGACTACGTGGGCAAGAACTTGCCGACCAGTACCGACGAGGACGTCGTGGCCACGGGTGACGGGGTCGTCCTGCGACGAGGTGGTGGCCGATGAAACATCTGCGCAGCATCGGCGAACTCGGTGTCGATGGAATCGTGCACGTGTTGCGGATCGCGCGACACATGGACTCGGTGAACGCCCGACCCGTGCCCAAGGTGCCCGCCCTCGTCGGACGAACAGTGGTGAGTCTCTTCTTCGAGGATTCGACTCGAACGAGAATCAGTTTCGAGACCGCCGCTCGTCGACTTTCGGCGGATGCCGTGAACTTCTCGGTCTCGACATCGAGTCTCAACAAGGGTGAGAGTCTGCGCGACACCATCGAGACGGTGAGCGCGATGGGCGTGTCGGCTTTCGTGGTTCGTCACCGGACGAGCGGTGTGCCGTGGCAGCTCTCCGAGTGGACCGATGCGTCGATCGTCAATGCCGGGGACGGCTGGCACCAGCATCCGACTCAGGCACTGCTCGACTGCTACACGATTCTCGACCGTCGAGGACTCGAGGCGTCGCCCACGTGTTTGGCCGGACTGAGGATCGCGATCGTCGGGGATTCGCGCCACAGTCGGGTGGCCCGCAGTTGTGCCGAGGCGTTCACCGGACTCGGTGCCGAGGTCGTCCTGGTCGGTCCGCGGACGTTGTTGCCTCCCGATGCGTCCGCCTGGTCGGTCGGGGTCTCCGAATCACTCGACGACGTTCTGCCCGAAGTCGACGTGGTCTACATGTTGCGGATGCAACGCGAGCGCATGAACGAAGCACTGGTTCCGCATCTCGGTGAATACAGCTCGCGATTCGGTCTCGACGAGCGCCGTTGGGCACGCACTCGGCCCGACACGCTGCTCATGCATCCCGGTCCGATGAACAGAGGAGTCGAAATGCTCATGGATCCGTCCACGACGTCGCGTAGTGCGATTCTCGATCAGGTGCGAAACGGCATCTCGGTGCGAATGGCCGTGCTGTTCGATCTGTTGGGCGCACCCGGTGAGGCGGTGCCGTCATGACGGATCGGCCGTCGAGCATCGTCGTTCGAGGCGCCCGGATCGTCGATTCGACGTCGACCGACGACGCCGGCCGCCCGGCTGATCTGCGGGTCGAGGGCGGACGGATCAGCCACTGCGTCGAACCGGGTTCACCGCTTCCCGAGGCCGACACGAACCTCGACGCGGCCGGATGCATCGTGACATCGGGTCTGGTCGATCTGCACGTTCATCTGCGCGAACCCGGGCGAGAGGAGTCCGAGACGATCGAAACCGGCTCACGTGCCGCGGCGCGGGGCGGGTTCACGGCGGTGGTGGCCATGCCGAACACCGAACCGCCCCATGACTCGCGAGTCGTCGTCGAGTTCGTGCGCGAGCAAGGTCGGCGAGCGGGACTCTGTGAGGTCGTCCCATCCGGTTGCATCACGATCGGTCGGGCCGGAGAGCATCTCGCGCCATTCGCCGAACTTCGAGACGTCGGAGTTCGTTTGTTCACCGACGACGGCTCGGGAGTCCAGGATCCTCAACTCATGCGACGTGCTCTCGAGTACGCGCGAGACCTCGACATCACTCTCGCCCAGCACTGTGAAGTCGCCAGTCTGACTCGCGGTGCCGTCATGCACGAAGGAGCCTGCTGCAGTCGTCTCGGCCTGCCGGGTTGGCCGGCGGTGGCCGAGGAGTTGATGGTGCACCGCGACATCGAGTTGTGTCGTCTCACCGGGGCCGGCATGCACTTTCTCCATCTCTCGACGGCGCGCAGCGTGGAGTTGGTGCGCGCCGCGAAGGCAGACGGGTTGAAAGTCACGGCCGAAGCCGCCCCGCATCATTTCACTCTCACCGACGAGGCCCTCGGTGGTTTCGATCCGGTCTTCAAGGTCAATCCACCTCTGCGTACACCGGCCGAC